>JAUXTZ010000382.1 GCA_030681095.1 Burkholderiales bacterium | reverse complement strand
GCCAGGAGTGGATCACGCCGTCGCCCGGCCGCAAGGACACGCCGCCACGCGAGGAAATAAAATCCGGCAGATCATGTTGCAGTTTGATATCGACCGGCTTCGGATAGGCCGCCGTGTGACAAAAACTTTGCATCACCAAGTCGGCGGAAAAGCCGAGGCAGGCCAACTCTTTCAACTCATCGCGCGTCATGGCGCCGGTGGTGTCTTGCGAGCCCACGGTCGCCATTTTTGGCTCGCAGTAAGTGCCGGGACGTACGCCCGTCACCCCGCACGCACGACCGACCATTTTCTGCGCCAGCGTATAACCCTTGCTCGTATCTTTGGGTGGTACCGGTTTGATAAACAAATCGGACACGCCCAGGCCCAGCGCTTCACGCGCCCTGCCGGTCAACCCGCGCCCGATGATGAGCGGAATACGTCCGCCAGCACGGATCTCGTCCGGCATCGTCAGCGGCTCAAGCTTGAAGCTGCTGATCACTTTGCCTTGGGCGTTGTGGATTTCACCCTGGTACGGATAAATCGTGATCACATCACCGGTATTCATCTGCGCCACATCGCACTGGATCGGCAAGGCGCCGGAATCCTCCGCTGTGTTGAAAAAAATCGGCGCAATCTTATTGCCCAACACGATGCCGCCAGTGCGCTTATTCGGCAGATGCGGGATGTCCTGCCCCATATACCACTGCACCGAATTGATCGCCGATTTGCGCGAAGAGCCCGTGCCCACGATATCGCCCACATAAGCGAGCGGCAAACCTTTTTGCTTCAACTGGGCGATGGTCGCCAGGCCGTCGGGCATTTTATTTACCAGCATCGCTTGCGCGTGCAGCGGGATATCGGGGCGCGACCAGGCATCCTGCGCCGGTGACAAATCATCGGTATTAGTCTCGCCCGGCACTTTGAACACGACGGTCTGAATCTTTTCCGGTAGGGCTGGACGGTTCGTGAACCATTCGGCCTGGGCCCAGGATTCGAGCAGCGCTTTAGCGTGCGTGTTGCCCGCTTTGAATTTTTCCACCACATCGTGGAAGGCGTCGAAAATCAGCGTGGTGTGCGAGAGCGCTTGCACCGCGTCCGGTGCCAGCGTTGCATCATCGAGTAAATCGATCAGGGTGTGCACATTGTAGCCACCGAGCATGGTGCCCAGCACTTGCACCGCGTGCTGGCGACAGATCAGCGGCGTTTGTACCTGGCCTTTCGCGATGTCGGCCAGGAAGGCGGCTTTGACATAGGCGGCTTGATCCACGCCGGGCGGGATGCGGTTTTCAAGCAGATCGAGCAGAAAATCATCCTCGCCTTTAGGCGGCTGTTTGATCAGCTCCACCAGTTGCGCGGTTTGTTCCGCGTTCAGGGGTAGCGGCGGCAGGCCAAGGCCGGCGCGTTCTGCGACATGGGCTCGATAAGTTTCTAGCATGAGGGGAAATGTAGTGCGAATAGTTAAGGCGCGAATTATACCATCCGCCCCCGGCTGAATTTAACCCTGTTAATTGCAAAGATATTTATGGCTTATTTCAAAAATGCTTATGCCGTGACTACGCCAAGGCTGCTGCTACGCGTGCTTTCAGGATAGGAACCACCTCAGCCTCAAACCAGGGATTCTGCTTCAGCCACAATTGGTTGCGCGGGCTGGGATGGGGCAAAGGCAAGTATTCCGGCAGATAGCCGCGATAAGCTTGCACCGTCTCGCGCAAGCTCTTTTTACGGCGCGTTTGCAGGTAATAGGCTTGTGCATATTGGCCGATCAAAAGCGTCAAGCGAATATCGGGCATCAGCGCTCTGAGCGGAGGGTGCCACAGCGGCGCGCATTCCGGTCGCGGCGGGGCATCGCCGCGCGGCCCGGAGCCGGGGTAGCAAAACCCAGTCGGCACAATGGCAATATGCCGCTCGTCGTAAAACTGCTCGCGCGTCATGCCCAGCCAGATGCGCAGCCGGTCGCCGGATGGATCGTTCCAGGGAATCCCCGTCTCATGCACCCGCCGCCCCGGCGCTTGGCCGACGATCAACACGCGCGCGGTGCTCGATGCGCGCAGCACCGGCTTGGGGCCCAGGGGGAGATGGGGCTCGCACAGGCGGCAGGCGTGGATTTCAGTGAGTAAGGCATCGAGGCGGGTCATGAACCAAGTGTAGCGCAAGCATCCTGCTTGCATGCCGGCTGGAAGCCGGCGCTACATAAAGCCCGCAAGCAAGATATTGGTTTACGGTAAAATGGCTTTTTTGTCACAGGCTTGCCTCATGGAACTCACTCCGCTCACCGCCCTCTCCCCCCTCGATGGCCGCTATGCCGGCAAAGTCGCCGCCTTGCGTCCGCTGTTTTCTGAATTCGGGCTGATCAAGCACCGCGTGCAAGTCGAAGTCGAATGGTTTAAAGCTTTGGCCGCCGCACCCGAGATTCAAGAGGTAGCGCCGTTCTCAGCCAGCACGATCGCCGACCTGGATGCGCTGGCCGCCAATCTCAATGAAGCCGATGCGCAAGAGGTGAAAGACATCGAGTCCATTACCAATCACGATGTCAAAGCCGTCGAATACTTTCTGAAAAAGCGCTTCACCAACAATAGTGAAGTCATGCGCGTCTCCGAATTCATTCACTTTGCCTGTACTTCGGAGGACATCAACAACCTGTCGCACGCGCTGATGCTGAAAGCCGCGCGCGAAACCGTGCTACTACCCAGCCTGGATAAGGTGATTGCCCGTTTGACGGAACTAGCCCACGCGCTGGCAGAGCAACCCATGCTTGCGCGCACGCATGGGCAGCCGGCTTCTCCCACCACCTTAGGCAAAGAGCTCGCCAATGTCGTATATCGTTTGCGCCACGCGCGCGATCGCATCGCCGGCGTGGCCATGCTGGGTAAGATCAACGGCGCGGTCGGCAACTACAATGCGCATCTTTCCGCCTATCCGAATATCGATTGGGAAAGCTTCGCACAAGCTTTCGTGCAAGGCCTGGGCCTCAGCTTCAACCCCTACACTATTCAGATCGAGCCGCATGACTATATGGCGGAACTGTTTGACGCCATGGCGCGCGCCAACACGATTCTGGTTGATCTGAATCGCGATGTGTGGGGCTATATCTCGGTCGGCTATTTCACGCAAAAAGTGAAAGCGGGCGAAGTGGGCTCCAGTACCATGCCGCACAAAGTGAACCCGATTGATTTCGAGAATTCAGAGGGTAATTTAGGTATCGCCAACAGCCTGTTGCGCCATCTCTCGGACAAACTGCCGATCTCGCGCTGGCAGCGCGACCTGACCGACTCGACCGTGCTGCGCAACATGGGCGTAGCGTTCGGCTATGCGCTGTTGGGCTATGACTCCTGCCTGCGCGGGCTGAACAAACTGGAAGCCAACCCGCAACGTTTAGAAGACGATCTCAACGCCAACTGGGAAGTACTGGCGGAGCCGATTCAGACGGTGATGCGGCGCTACGGCGTGCCCAATCCCTACGAGCAATTGAAAGAACTCACGCGCGGCAAAGGCGGCATCACTAAGGAACATTTGCACGTGTTCATCATGGGCTTGGAAATTCCAGCGGACGAAAAGAAACGCCTGCTGGCATTGACGCCGCACAGCTATATCGGCAAAGCGGCAGAACTAGCCAAGCGCATCTAGCGCATTAAGTTAAAACCCATTGCGGCCGATATTACCTATACTGGGTAAGAACCTCGGACATGCGCATGGGCGACCACGGCAACTCTCTCCTTAAACTCCACGGCCTGGGCGATTTACTCGAAACCCAGGGCAACCTGGAATTGAGCCTGCGCCAACTCGCGGAAGCAGCGGCCAAGATTCTCAATGCCGCTCATTGCTCCATCATGCTGCTGGATGAGGAAGACCAAGACGAGCTCAAGCTGCGCGTCTTTGCCGCTTATGGCGACTTGCCGGATTCAGCCTACAAACAAATCACGCGCAAGGGCGAGGGCATTTCAGGCCATGTGCTCGCCACGGGCCAGCCGCTCTTAATTGAAGATCTCGCACAATCCGAGTTTACCGAAGTCGCGCGCCGACTGACGCGCGGGCAACGCAGCTTGATCTCCACCCCGATCGTGCAAAATCAAAACATCGTCGGCGTCATCAACGCCAGCGATCCGAAATCCAGCCGGCCATTCAATTTAGACGATTTGCACCTACTCGAAGTCGTGGCCTTGTTCGTCGGCAAATCGATCCCAGTCGTGCAATTGCAAAGCGTGCTCAACTCGCGCTTCGCGCAAATGGCCCTGGCACAAGAAGCCCAGCAAACCATCGGCAACGCCATGGCCTATGTCAGCGAAAACCCGAATCAACTGGCGAAGATCCTCGCCAAATCGTTTTTTAAAGAGATGACCAAGGCCGGCTTCAGCTCGACGCAAATCATCCACGCCGCGACGGAAATCATCGGTCAGTTGAACAGC
>JAUXTZ010000372.1 GCA_030681095.1 Burkholderiales bacterium | reverse complement strand
CGCGCAAGCTCATCGATGTCATCCTCCATTCCGTGGCGGTGCACCGCCTCGCACGCCAGGCTTTGCCGGCGGTTGGGGATGCCCAGGCTGAGCGTGGGGGACAGTATCGCGTAGCCTGCGTCATGCAGACCCCGTGCCAGGGTGGCAACCGTTGGGAACTCGCGCGTCTGCAAAAATCCGTGCAGCAGCAACACGGCTGGCTTGTCGCGCTGCCCTGCCAGGTATTCGGCACTGGCGTAAATGCTCGGGCGCATTTCCAGCTGGGCTATTTCAGCGTGAGCCCAGGTGGGGAATCCGGATAGCAGCAGGCAGATCAGGAATAAGCGCATGGCAGGGGCGTAAACGATGGTGTCCGTAGTTCTAGCGTCAGAAGGTCGGTGCAACTAAAGGAAATACAAACAGGTCAGCATGGGCTGAATGTTACACTCCGCTTCAAATCCTGATTCAAACATGTCTGATCTGAAACGCATATTTTCCCCCGAAGGTGCATTTGCCGAGGCGCTACCCGGCTGGCGCGCGCGACCGCAGCAGTTGGCGATGGCTGAAGCCGTTGAACGTGCGGTGGCCGGCAACAGCGTGTTGCTGGCCGAAGCGGGCACCGGCACCGGCAAAACCCTTGCCTATCTTATTCCCGCCCTGCTGTCGGGGGGCAAGGTGGTGATTTCCACCGGCACCAAGGCGCTGCAGGATCAGTTGTTTCACCGCGATTTGCCTGCCGCGCGCCGCGCGCTCAAAACCCCGGTCAAGGTGGCCTTGCTTAAGGGGCGCGCCAATTACGTCTGTCACCATCATCTGGAACGCAATCTCAGCGATGGCCGCTTTGCCAACCGAGACGACCCGAAGTGGCTGGCCAAAATCGCCAGTTTTGCCAAAACCAGTTCAAGTGGCGACCGCGCCGAAGCCGATGGCATTCCTGAGGATGCCACGGCCTGGCAATACGCCGTTTCCAGCCGCGACAATTGCCTGGGCAGCGAATGCAGCCATTACAAGAACTGTTTCGTGATGACAGCGCGCAAGGCCGCGCTCGATGCTGAAGTCGTTGTCGTCAACCATCATCTGTTTTTTGCAGACCTGTGGCTCAAAGACGAAGGCGTTGCCGAACTGCTGCCTGCGTGTAACACCGTCATCCTGGACGAAGCCCACCAGCTGGCTGAAACTGCCGCGCAATTTTTCGGTGAGACGCTGTCCACGGCACAACTGATCGAACTTGCGAATGACACCAAACGTCTTGCAGCGGTGAAGGCGGGCGATTTCCCCGCGCTCCGGCGCTCGGCGGAAGATCTCGGCAAGGTCGCGCGCGACCTGCGCCTGGCCTTTCCGCAAAACCCGGTTAAATCGACTCTCGCCGAACTTAAGCGCTACGACAAATGGCCGGATGCCTTGAAAGCCGCGAGCAGTGCACTTGATGATCTGACCAAGCTGCTGGCAACCCAGGCCGAACGTGATGCTGACCTGAACAATTGCTTCGAGCGGGCGCAGGCGGTGCAGGCCACGCTGGCCAGCTGGCAGCGCGCCGACGACCCCGACACCCCACGCGTGCGCTGGCTCGAAACCACCATGAGTTCGCTGCTGATGCACGCCACGCCCCTGTCGGTCGGCGCCATGTTCGGTGCCAAGCTTACCGAGCGCGCGCAGGCGTGGATACTCACGTCAGCCACGCTTGCCATTGGTGGCGACTTCACTCACCTCAAAACGCGGTTGGGCATTGAAGAAGCCGAAACCCTGTGCGTCGACAGCCCCTTTGACTACCCGCGCCAGGGCGTGCTCTACGTCCCGCAAGGCGTGTCCGCCCCTAACACGCCCGAGTTCACCGAATCCGTCGTCAACGCTGCCTTGCCGGTGCTGGAGGTCAGCGGCGGGCGCGCGTTCATCCTCTTCACCAGTCTGCGCGCGCTGGAAAAAGCCCGTGGCCTGTTGATCGACGCCTTCAAGTCGCGCGGCTGGGATTACCCCTTGCTGGTGCAGGGCGACGCGCCCAAGAACGAATTGCTGGCCCGCTTCCAGAAAGCCGGCAACGCCGTGCTGCTGGGCAGCCAGAGTTTCTGGGAAGGCGTCGATATGCCGGGCGACGCGCTATCTGTCGTCATCATCGACAAGCTGCCGTTTCAGCCGCCGGACGATCCGGTTGTTGCTGCGCGCATCGCCCAGGCCGAGAAGAATGGTGGCAAGCCGTTTATGGATTATCAGTTGCCACATGCGGCGCTGAGTCTCAAGCAGGGTGCGGGGCGCTTGATTCGAACCGAGACGGATCGCGGCGTGTTGATGATCTGCGATACGCGGTTGGCGGACAAGCCATATGGCAAGTTGCTGTTGAATTCGCTACCGGCGATGACGCGGACGCGCAAGCTGGAGGTGGTGGCGCGGTTTTTTGCGGCGGAAGGGAAGGAGAAGGTGCCTGCCTCGGTTGGGGTTGACTCGTTGAACTGATATTTCAGGCGCGGGATTGTTTTCCGTCCTATACAGAAGAAATAGAAATGCGGATTTTTGTATAGTCGTTCCGAGTTGTGCTGCCTAAGCACATCTGCCACGTCGTTTTTTTGATTTTTAAAGTTGGCTGCCAGATTGTCGTTATTTTTAGCTTGATCGATATGATCATGCGTATCGGAGTCGTCCTGGCTTGTGGCAATAGTGGGCTATGGGAACGGACTTGGGGAACGGACTTGCGTTCAGTTCAGGGTTGGAGAAATGAAAAATGAGAAGCATCGCCGCACTGTTTTTTTTGGTTTTTCATACGGGACTCACCCTTGCCGCACCCGATACAGCCATTCGGGTCGGCGTAGTGCCGACCCTGAGCGCGAAAGCCCTGATGACCAGCTATCAGCCTTTACGCGTCTATCTGGAGCGGGAATTGCAACGTCCGGTGGAGATGGTCAGTTCCCCTGATTTCAGGCGCTTCCAGCACGATACTCTGGCTGGG
>JAUXTZ010000368.1 GCA_030681095.1 Burkholderiales bacterium | reverse complement strand
CACGGCGCTGCCGCTGTGCGTAGCCTCGCCGCGCGCGTCAAAACTCGTCACTGTAAATGTGCGTCGGCTGCCAGGCGGAACTGCGAGACCACCAATGACTTCGCCCTTGGCGGCCTCGAAGTCGAACCGCAACGGTGAAGCCAGATCGTGCGCGTCGACCTGTACCTGCACCCGCGATACTCCTGTACCTTGGGCTTCCAGCACAAGGTTGTTGGCAGCGGCGCGGCGCGGCGCCTGTTGATCCGGCGTGGCCGCCAGCACAAGTCCCACTGGCATTGCGACGAAAAACGTACATGCAGCGATGAGCAAAGAACGCATGTTGACGGGTATAGGACTTTTAAGCATCATTTTTCACCAATCAAAATAAGCAATCTACCCCCCGTCCAGTAGACCGTCAACCGCGTAAAAATTCACTCAAGCCCGTTGTCTCCTTACAATTCTGCCCTTCACGGCGTCTGAATTCCTGGATTCCGGCCTTCGCCGGAATAACAACGTAAACAGAAGTTTTTTCCTTAAGGTAATGCTATTACCCGTTTACGCATTTCGTGTATTTCGTGGACTAACTTTTGTTGACGCTCGCCACCACCTGCAAGCTTGGCTTGAGCTCGGATTTGAGACGGGTTTGTAGCGCTGTAGAAAATTGCTGCACTGTGCCGGGGTGATCCGATAGGATGATGCAATCGCTCTCATGCACCCATGCCGCGTGTGCGCCATGGGTCTCCGCGCAAGCATCGAGAAATTCCCCCACGCCATAAACGAAACAGCGGTCTTGTTTGCGTTTCATGATCAACTCCGGCCCTTGGTCGAGAATCCAGATTGCCTGGTCGGTCAGAAATTCCAGGGTGCTTTGTGCCGCGCGCGCTTGCTCCTGGCTCTTAAAGTGGCCGATGAATAAAATGCGCTTGCCGACAGCGCGCCAGCTTGCTGCGCCATCAAGAGTGCTGGTGACTGCCGAGTGGCCGCCGATCACCGTAATGGTGGCTTGTTGCGGCACCGACAAGGCGGCGGATGGATTCATTCAAATGACTCATGGGGCGAGTTTTAGACTTGCACTCACCCGGCTGTCGAAACTAGCGAAATACCGAGCCAACGCGTGAATTTCATGCTCAGTCATAGCAGACACGATACTGCGCATCACCCCCTCCCCATCGTTGACGCGCACACCGCGCTTGAAATCCAGCAACTGCGTTTCCAGATAAGCGGCATGCTGTCCGGCTAGGCGGGGAATACCGCTGCGACCTTCGCCGTTCGCGCCGTGACAACTGCTGCATGCCGGGATACCTCGTGCGCTGTCACCGCGCCGGTACAGATGTTCGGCAGTCTGCCGATCATGCGTCGCTGGAGAAGCGTTCACGGTGGCGCTTGGGGTCTGGGCATTGAAGTAGCGCGCGACCGCAATGATCTCTGCGTCGCTCAGCAATTCCGCCGTAGCCTGCATGGTTCCGGCGCGCCGCCGGGCGCGAAAATCGTGCAATTGCTTGACCAGATAGTCGAATGACTGGCCGGCGAGGCGCGGGAATCCCTCCATGCGTGAATTGCCGTCCAATTCATGACAGTAGCCGCAGCGCTCGTGCGGCGCCTGCCCTGCGGTACTAATGGAGCCCGCCCCGGCGTATCCCGATGCGACCACCAGCATGATGCCGGTAATGCGGACCACGATCCGAAAGATGAGCGAAACAGGCGTCATGCTGTCACGTCCTCGACGCTAATCTTTGCTCGGTCTCACGAGCGTAGAGCGTCATAATCGAATTGAGTTGACCTGCAACGACTGACGTTTCCAGCGGTGGAACAAATCGCGCATACACCCGCCCAGCAGGATCAAGCAGAAAAATCTCGCCGCTGTGGCTGACCTGATAGTCACCGGATGCCGACGGTGTTTGTTTACGATGAAAAGTGGCCATCGACCGCTCCAGCGCTTCAATCTGCGCGGCGGTACCGGTCATGCCGATAAAGCTCCGGTCGAAAGCCGACAGGTAAGTGGCCAGTCGCGCTGGCGTGTCGCGCTCTGGATCCACGCTGATAAAAACGTATCGAGGCGGTGCCATCTTGGGATGTCGCTGCGCGAGCGCCTTCTTGATCTCGACGAACTGGGTCAGGGTGGCGATACACACGTCGGGGCAATGCGTGAAGCCGAAAGCAAAAAACGTCCACTGCCCGGTGAACCAGGATTCGGTCACTGTCTGGCCATGCTGATTGGTAAGTTGTACTGGCGCAAACTTCATCGGCCCGCTCGCTATCACAGCTCGCAGACCATCCGGCAAAGCACGTTTGTCCATAGCCGTCTGCACCCACAGCACCCCGCCGACAAGCAGCAACAACGCCACTGCGCCCAACCATCGCCGCTTAGTCATAGTCATCCTCATGCGCTTGATCGGCTCTAAAATTTAATGACTCAAATTTCCCGGGCTCATGCCCTATCGTCTTGCTGCGCGAAGGCGCGAAGCGATTCCGCGCGTATCAGATCCATGCAACGCCGCTTGGTCGCGATATAGTGCTCGTTGGACACAACTTCCGCAGCACGTGGGCGCGGCAGATTCACTTTGATGTCGGCGATCAATCGCCCCGGGCTCGCGCTCATGACGATAATGCGATCAGCGAGAAACACCGCCTCGTCGATGTCGTGCGTGACGAAAATAACGGTAATGCCGAATTCACCCCATATCTGGAGCAGATTCTCTTGCATCATGGCGCGCGTCTGCGCGTCGAGCGCCCCGAAAGGCTCGTCCATCAGCAATACGTTCGGGTAGTTTGCCAACGCGCGCGCGATACCCACACGCTGTTTCATCCCGCCCGAGAGCACGCCCGGAAAACTGTTTTCATAGGCACTCAAGCCCACCATGCCCAGCAGCGTACGTGCGACCTTATCAGCCGTATGCTTTCCCTGCTGGGCCATGAGCGGACCGAAGGCGACGTTGTCCTTGACTGTTTTCCACGGAAACAAGGAATGCTGCTGGAATACCATGCCGCGGTCGGGACCCGGTTTGGTCACGCGCGCGCCATCAAGCTTCACGGACCCGACCGTTGGTTTGACAAAGCCAGCGACACAGTTCAGCAGCGTCGATTTGCCGCAACCCGACGGCCCCAGCAGACACACAAACTCACCCGGCTTCACCTCCAGCGAAGCCTCCTTAACCGCCACTACGTTATCCTTGAACTCGACGGTGACATGTTCTATCTCGACATGCCCCTTCAACACCGGATGAAGCTGGCGGTGCATCTTCGGCAGCGGGAGGTCCGGTACTTCCGCACCCGCTTCGGCGTCGGCGATCTGGTCGTCCATCCCGGTATTCATCGTAGTCATTCGGTTTCCTTAAAGGTAATCATAGGGCTGCTTAGGTCGCTGCCGATGCCAGCCGCGCGCTACTGTTCGCTGCGGCAAGACCCCGTAGTTGTTTCACAATAATGCCGACGATCAGCGACAGGCCGAGCGGTGTCAAAATTATCCCCGCCGGCTCCAGCCACAGTGCGAGCGACACGCTCATCCCCAGCATGGCCAGCGACACGACCCACGATGGCGTAGCGCAACACACGACCCAGGTCAGCGTCGCGCTGGTCAGGCCGACCAACGCTGTGCCCATGCCAGCGGTCGCATACGCCGGTAGGGGCGAGGTCGGACAAGCAGCCTCCTTGCCGGTCGCCGCTAACACCACCACCGTCGCCACCAGCACCCCGGTCAGAAACACCAGCAACACCTTCGGCGGGATGAGCATGTAGCTCCAGGTCGCAATGCCGTAGTAAAGCGGATTCTTGTAGCCAGCCTCGAACCACGCCTCATCCATCATTATCGGCAGCGCATCCGATAATGCCGGCGTGCCGTCGAAGATCAGCCGGTAGGCGCCGAACACGTCATGGAATACCGCGTAGTTCGGTATCTCGCCGAAGCGCAACATCGTGAACAGCAGCAGGCCGACGTAATACAACACGACGAAACCAAGACTGATCGCGAGCCAGCGCGCACGGTGATTCGCGACGGTACGGCAAATGATGTCGAAATAGATGCGCATCAGTGGCGGGATTCCTGCCAGCGCAAGGCCGGTATGGATGCCTTGCGCACGAGCCAGGTCGACAGCGTACCCAGCGCGCCGATGGTGAGCATGCCAACGATGATGTTGGGGTACTCCACCAGCGTATACGAGGTCCAGGTGAAGTAACCGATGCCGTATTGCCCGCTGATGATTTCCCCCGCGAGCAGGGAAAACCACGATACACCCATGCCGATGGCGAGCCCCGCCATGATGCTCGGCAACGCGCCCGGCAATATCACATGCCACAACATGGCCCGGTTGTTGGCGCCGAAAGCCATCCCAACCCGGATCAACGCTTCCGGCGTCTGCTGGACGCCATGCACGGTGTTGAGAACGATGGGGAAAAACGCGCCGAGAAAAGTAATATAAATAATGCTCGATTCCTCACTCGGAAACATCAGGATTGCGAGCGGAATCCAGGCCACCGCGGGAATGGGTCGCAGTATCTCGATGTAGGGCATCATGATATCGGTCGCCACACGACAGCGCCCCATGAGTACGCCAACCGCGACGCCAAGGCCGGTCGCCAAGCTGAAGGCGATAAGAACGCGCCTCACGCTCGCGCCGATGTGCATGTAGAACTGCGTCGTCGTGAGCAACTTTACCAGGTGCTCCGCGACGATTAACGGCGTGGGGACGTTTTCAAAATTAATAATAAAATGAAATTTGCTGGCCGATGCCGCTTGCCAAAGCAGCACCGCACCCACAATGGCCAGGGTGCGTACCAGATAACTGCGCCAGGGAATGGCGGCGCGCTTTCGGGGCGGCATTGCGCGACGCGGCGCACTGGTCAAAATGATATTGGGCGCCGCAGTCGCAACCCCGGCGCCGTCAACGGTCGCAGCGGGAAGTTCGACGACGGCATCTTCCGTCTGCTCGATCCGCACTAGTCCTATTTTTGCGTTCATATCAATTCCGTTCATCAGAGTTGAATTCACAAGCAATACGCGCCCGGTGGGCAAGCCGCCGGGCGCGTATATCGCGCTACTGGATCGTTGCGACCTCGATGCGTCGCTGCTGCGCGATCTTCGGCGCAGCCGCTTTCAGTGCATCGTCGTATCGCACCAGCGTGCCGCCGGAAGACTTGATGAATTTCTCTGCGTCGGGCTTGCGCATGAAGGCAGTGACCGTGCCATTTTTTGCCTTCACATAGAACGCCACGTGACCGAAGATTTTAAGTCCAGTGGTGTTGTCATACACGTAGGAGGCGCGCAGGTCGCCATCCTTTTTGAACGTTTCAGCCGCCGCCAGCATGGCCGCCACGCCCGGGTAGCTGATAATGCCCTTCTTCGCGTGCCACAACTCCGCCGGCGGCAATTTTTTGACCGTCAGCTTAGGATCATGGATGTACGTGAGATCCTTGTCGTAGTCGCGCCCGACCGCCTTGTAGGCCTCGCGAATAAACCGATCATCAATCCACTTAGCGAAGTCCAGCGCCGGGGCCAATTTTTCTCTGGCCAACACACTGTGATCAAACTTCAATGTCTCGACCCACTTTGGCTTGATGGTCGGGTCCAAGGTCAGGGCGCCCCCGACGCTGAAATACAGGTATTGCACCTCTTTTTCGACGCCGGTCCACTTTTCAAGCATGGTCGCCGCCTGAACCGGATCCTTGCGCACCCAGTCACCCGCGTCGATGATCGCTTTCATGAAGGCGACGACGACCTCCGGATACTTCGCCGCGTAGTCCTTGCGCACCACGACGCCGTGCAGATACGCCACCCCGGTCTCGCTGCCGTCGTAGATCTTGCGGCCGGTGCCGCGAAATTCCATGATCTCCGACCAGGGACAGAAGTCGGCGTGAGCGTCGATTTTGCTCGCGGCGATATTGGCCGCACCCACCGGCGGGCTCTGGTTCTTGATCTCAATGTCGCTCTGCGTCAAGCCTAAATCCTGCATCACTTTCAGCGTCATGCCCCAGGCGGCGCTGCCCACTGGAACCGAGATCGCTTTGCCCTTGAGATCCTGGAAGCTGTAGATGTCGGATTTCACCGGCACCACGACAGCATTGCCTGATCCATGCACGTTATACCCGGTACCGGCGATGTAAAGCGTCTCGAGACTTGCGGTTTCCTGAAACTTAGCGCCGTTGACGATCAGGGGATAATCGCCCATGACACCGAAGTCCAACTTGTTCGCCAGCATTTGATTGGTGATCGGCGCGCCCGACTCGTAATCCTTCCAGTCGAACTCGAATTTCGCGTCCTTGTATTTTCCGTCCTTGGGCAGGTGCTTTTCGATCAGTTGAAGCTCTTTGACGATGATGCCCGCCGAGTAGGTGTCGGTGCATTTGCTCTGGTGACCCACGGCGATGCGAATGGTTTCTGCGTGGGCGATGGTGCCTAAGCCCAACAGTGTTATTGCGGTAACTACACTTAAAACTTTCATAGCTCGATCCCTCCTGGTTAACTTGCCAAAATGACATCAATGCTTTACTACACGAATCGTTTTTTCCTACGCGTCGCCACGTCCTTGCATGAAAATAAGCGGCAAGCTATTGGCGCTCCCATGATTCAGCTTCAAGTTAAGGGCAACCCAATTAGCACAAAGCAAGCTCCATACCCGCGATAAAACCCACGATTTATAGCGCTGCTCGTGCACTTTCCGCCACCGCGCTAACCCAATTTGGTGCGCCGTTCTCAATGCATGCACTGTGCCTGTGCATCAAACGGTTTCCCCTGTTTCCAGGTACTGAAATTTCTCTTTTACGTCCGACCATTGATCCGCATCTGCAAGCGGTTCACCTTTTTCTTTGGTGAGTGGCCAAGTTTTGGTCAGCTCGACATTCAACGCCAGGTAGTGGGTGTATTCCGCGGGCAGATCGGGCTCGTCATAAATCGCATTGACCGGACACTCGTCCACACACAGCGAGCAATCGATACACTCTTCCGGATCGATCACCATAAAGTTCGGCCCCTCGTGAAACGCATCCACCGGGCAAACTTCCACGCAGTCGGTGTACTTGCATTTGATACAGGGTTCGGTCACTACATAAGTCATGACGTACTCCTCACTTGAGAATTTGATTAAGTGCGAGTTGCGCGAGCTTGCGCACATCCGGATCGGTGTCTTTCAAGGCTGTTTCCAGCGCGGGGATCGCATTTTTATCGCCCACTTCACCTAAGGCGATGGCGGCTTCCTTGCGCAGATTGCTGATCTCATGGCCGAGCGCATCGATGAGCGTTGGCAGGGCAGAACGCGCTTTCAGCTTGCCCAGACTGCGCGCCGCTTTGATGCGCACTTGCCAGTAGGGGTCGGCCATTGCTGCAATCAAATCGCCGATAGCGTCCGCCGCCAGCAACTTGCCGAGCGTAGCGGTTGCTTCTTCGCGCACCTGCCAAGACTTGTCCTGAAGCGCCTGCTTAAGTGCAGGCGTAACCGCAGCCAGATCGGTCGCGAAGCCCAGCGCACCCACCGCGATGCGGCGCGCTTCCAGGTCGGGATCGGTGCGGGCGATACGCGCGATCTCCGGCAACGCAGCGCCATTTTTCAGATAGCCCAACACGCCGAGCGCGGCACAGCGTACTTCGATGGCGCCGTCTTGGAGCGCCGCCAGCGCCGGGGAAAAAGCCTCAGGGCGGCGCAATTCGCGTAGCGCCCGGAACAGGGCCGCTTGCGCAAATGGCGTCTTGGCCTTGGGCAGCGCGGCCAACAGACCATCGCCCATCGGCGCCTCTTTCAATTCAGAGAGCGACAGCGCTGCCGCTTCGCATACTTCGACGTCGCTATCTTCCAAGGCGGCGACCAGCCCGGCTACGGCTACGTGGGTTTCATAACCCTCCAACAGGCGTGCCGCTTCTGCGCGTACTTTGGCATCCGCGTCTTGAAGCGCGGCAAGCAATAGCGCTTCGATGTCGTCCTCATCACTGTCGAGCAGATTCATGACTGCGATACGACGCACTTCGGGGTCGACACTCGACAAGCGGCTGTGAATGTCCTGGGGATTGCTAGCAGTCAGCATAAGGTTCTCCCTAGCGCAACAGATAAGGAATATCGACACGGATCGCCTGGGTTGGGCAATCCACCTCGCACGGCAGGCAGTACCAGCACTCGTCGTATTTCATGTAAGCCTTACCCTTGAGTAGATCAATGGCGAGCAAGTCGAGTGGACAAACATCCACGCACACGGTGCAGCCCTTCTCGGCAATGCACTTCTCTTCATCCACGATCACGGGTACGGAAACCCGGTTTAAAGTCATCGGCATTCTGTAGCTCCTTAGGCGACCGCGGTTTGTTTCACGATACGCATGCGGTTGTAGGCATCTTTCTCTTCTTCATCGAGCGCCACGATGTAGGGCTCGATCGGGCGCTTGAAACAGCTCATGTCGCCCGCGTCGTTTTTCTTCAGCTGTGCGTGGCAGAACCAGTTGGCATCGTCTTTCTCGGGATGTTCGACGCGGTAGTGATACAGACCCCAGCGCGACTCGGTGCGATAAAGCGAGGCGCGCGCCGCCATCTCGGCACAATCGCGGATGAAATGCACTTCCATCGCACGCATCAACTCATGCGGATTAGTGGCCGACATAAACGGCAGATCGGCGCCGATTTCGGCAAAGCGCTGCAAGCCGATTTCCATCTTGCGCGAGACCTTGGGCGGTTGTAGATAGTCGTTCACGAAACGGCGCAGCTTGTATTCAACTTGTGTCGGCGTGAAACCCTCGGGGTTGTTGAGCGGGCCCAACACGCGCGCTTCTTCTTGCGCCACTTGTTTTTCGTCGACCGGCGCAAGCGCGCGGCCAGCGGCATAGTCCGCCGCGCTCTCGCCGGCGAACTTGCCATAGACGAAGGCGCCCAGCATGTAGTTATGCGGCACGCAGGCCAGATCGCCCGCTGCATACAATCCGGGCACGGTGGTCGCGGCGTGTTCATCCACCCACACGCCGGAAGCCGAGTGGCCACTGCACAAGCCGATTTCAGAGATGTGCATTTCCACCATGCCGGTGCGGTAGTTGAGATTGCGGCCTTCGTGGAAACGTCCCCGGCTCGGCCTCTCATTGGTGTGCAGGATGTGTTCGATGTTGCTGATCGTTTCTTCCGCAAGGTGATCGATCTTGAGAAAAACCGGGCCGTTACCGCCTTCGAGTTCCTTGTAGAACTCCATCATCATCTGGCCGCTCCAGTAGTCGCACTCGATGAAGCGTTCGCCTTTCGAGTTCGCGGTGTAGCCGCCGAAGGGGCCGGTGACATAGGCGCAGGCAGGGCCGTTGTAATCTTTAATTAAGGGATTGATTTGGTAGCACTCGATACCGGAAAGCTCAGCACCGGCGTGGTACGCCAGCGCATAGCCGTCGCCCGCATTGGTCGGATTTTCGTAGGTGCCGAACAGATAGCCGGAGGACGGGAGGCCCAAGCGCCCCGCCGCACCAGTGCTGAGAACGACCGCCTTGGCGCGAATCACACCGAACGTGCCCTCACGCGTATCCAACACCATCGCACCCGCGATCGCGCCCTGCTCATCCAGCAGCAAGCGCGTGGCCATATAACGGTTGGTAATCTCTACGCGCGCTTTCTTTAGCTGACGGTAGAGCACCTTTTTCATGTGATGCCCTTCAGGCATGGGCAGCACGTACGTACCCATGTGGTGCACTTTGCGCACCGCGTAGTCGCCGGTTTCGTCTTTCTCGAATTTCACGCCCCAACGATCAAGCTGGTTGATCATGTTGAAGCTCTCTTGCGCATACGCCATGACGGTTTTTTGATTCACGATGCCGTCGTTGGCAATCGTGATTTCTTTTACGTATTGCTCTGGTGTGGCATGGCCGGGAATCACCGCATTGTTTAAGCCATCCATCCCCATGGAGATGCAACCGCTGCGCTTCACATGGGCCTTTTCCAGCAGCATGACTTTGGCGGCAGGGTTCTTCTCCTTGGCCTTGACCGCGGCCATCGGCCCGGCGGTGCCGCCACCGATCACTAGGACATCTACTTCAGCAATGATGTTGCTCATGTGCGTTCTCCGTAATCAAAGATGGCCGCGCTCGATGCGCAACCGGTATTGGAAGGCATCACCGCGGTAGTAAAGGTGTTCGTAATCGATCGGTTGCCCATCGGCGGTGAAAGTGAGGCGCTCAATGCGCAGGACAGGCGAGCCTTCTTCGACTTTCAACAAGCGTGCGAGCGACTCATCCGCCAGCATGGCTTCAATCTGCATTTCGGCCTGGCCCAGCGACAAGCCATAGTCGTTTTCGAGAATCAAAAAAATGTCGCGGTTTTCGAGATCTTCTTTTGCCAAGCGCTCACCAATGGCTTTTGGCACATAGGTCACGTCGAGTGAAATCGGCTCGCGGTTGAGATAGCGCAAACGGCGCAACTCGGTGATTTGTTCCCGCTCTTTCACCTTCAGCTTCGGGCCAACCGTTTTGCCTGCGGCCAAGGTTTTGATGCTGACGACTTGCGAGAAAGTTTCGTAACCCATGCGCGACATGGCTTCACCGAAACCTTGCAGTTGGCCGATGTTCTGGAAGGCTTTGGGCTTAGAGACATAAGTGCCCTTGCCATGAATTTTGAAAACCAGGCCAGCGCGCTGTAAATCCCCTAGCGCCTGACGTACGGTAATGCGTGAGACGCTGAAAGCCTTGATCATCTCGCTTTCGGAAGGCATCTGCTGATGCGGTTGATACGTGCCATCAAGAATGCGCTGGCGCAAAATCTCGCGGATTTGTGAATACAAAGGCGTCGGCGAGAGCGCGAGCAGGTTATCTGTTTTGGACATGACGGTGCGGGACTCCATAACTTGTAATGACATGTCGCAATAAGCAATCCGCATGCCAAGCATGGAGATACAGGATAGAGGCTTGTTTAAACTGAGGAAAACAAACTGAGCGACGCGCTACTTGCTACGCTGCCGCTATTTTTCCGCACTAGATATGTGCGTGAAAGCTTCCAATCGCACCACAACTGTGCCGATTCATGCTGAAAGCACTAAGGAATGGCGAAGGCGAGCCTAAGATTTCTCCAATACTCGGCCGTAGTGGGGCTGTTCAAATCCGATGTTTAGCCCCCTGCCGCAACGAAACCTGTCAGATGTTTTTAATAACCACGCGCAACTTTAAAGCACGTGCATAGAGATTAGGGGGTGATGGGCTGATTATTCGAATCAGCAGGAGCTACTACTGCGGTCCAAGCACCCGCAGTAAGTCCTCAACCGTGGTCAATCCCTCGACCACTTTGGCGATGCCATCTTCGATCAAGGGCGCCGACCCAAGCTCACGCGCCTTGCGCGTCACCTCGATAATGGGCGCGCTGTCGGCAATCAGGTGCCGCAACTCGTCATCCGGCGTCAGCACCTCGTACACGCCCAGCCGGCCTCGATAGCCGGTCTTGTTGCATTGCTCGCAGCCACGGCCTTTGAATGCAGTTGTTATCTGCGCGCCATAGCGCCCGAGTTTGTCCAGCAACTCCGCCGGCGAGGTATGCGGTTCCCGGCAATGCGGGCAGATCTTCCGCAGCAAGCGTTGGGCGATAATGCCTTCCAGCGCGGTGGCCACTACATAAGGCTTGAGCCCCAAGTCGAACAGGCGCGACAGCGTCGCCAGCGCGGAATTGGTGTGCAGCGTGGAATATACTAAGTGCCCGGTGAGCGCCGCATGAAACGCCACTTCGGCCGTTTCCAAATCGCGGATTTCGCCCAGCAATACCACATCCGGATCCTGACGCAAGATGGAGCGCAGCACGATAGGAAAAGTCAGTCCAATTTTTTCCTTAATCAGCACTTGCCCCGCCATGTCCATGTAGTACTCCACTGGATCTTCGATGGTGACGTAGTTCTTTTCCGGCGTCGCATTATGCTGGAGCAGCGCATACAACGTGGTGGTCTTGCCGCTACCGGTCGGGCCGGTAGCGAGAATAATGCCTTGCGGCTTATCCACCAGGCGCAATACCCGGCCCTGATCGTGGCGCGAAAAACCCAGCGATGCCAAATCCACGATAGCCGAATTGCGGTCGAGGATACGCATCACCACTTTCTCGCCATTGATGGTCGGCAAGGTCGAGATGCGCAAGTCCACGATGCGCAGCGGCGTTTTGACGGAGATGCGGCCATCTTGCGGCCGGCGCCGCTCGGAGATATCGAGCTCGGCCATCACCTTCAAGCGCGAAACAAACGATTGATAAAGGTGATGCGGAATATGGATTTTATCGGACAGCACACCATCGATGCGGTAACGCACCACCACGCTCTTGGTGCGCGGTTGCACATGAATATCACTCGCGCCCAGACGGATCGCCTCCAGTATCACCGCATTGACCAGCCGGATCGCGGGCGGCTCGTCGGTGCCCTGCAAGAGCTGCTCAAGTGATTCGTTGTCGTCATCTTCGATGATGACTTCAATACCCTCGTACGGATCGGCGCCACCGACGATCGACTCTAAATCCTTGAAATCGACTTCTGTATTCTCTCCGTAAAGCTCGATGATTTTGGCCTTGATCGCCGCGACATCGGCCATCGCCGTGCGCACGTCGAGTCCGGAGATGAAACGCAGATCTTCCAGCAGCCCCACATCCATCGGGTCGGCCACCGCCAGCAGCAGTCGCCTGCCTTCCAATTTGAGCGGCACCACCCACTGCTTCTCGCATAGGCTGCGTGGAATCAGCTCGCACGCTGCCTGATCCGCCTGGAATTCGGCGAGTGCAACTTCTTCCACCAGCAAATCTTTGCGCAGCACCTCGCGCAGCTTGCTTTCGGACACCCAATCGCGATCCAGGATCAAGCGCAGGACCGGTACCTTATTCGTCTGTTGCAGCCGGTACAACTCCTGCACTTGCTGGTTGTTGAGCAGTCCCTTTTTATTGAGCATGATGGCCAACTGACTGCGATTGTTGATCGTCAACCGCGACAAGGCATCGAGCTCCTTCGATTTCTTGCTGTTGTCCTGCTGCAGCACCTTGTTCTTCTGCTTCAAATCGTATTGTTCGAGCGCCAAGCCCACGGTGACCCGCAGATCATCGTCATTCCATGGCTTGAGAATGAACTTGTAAACCGCACCCTCGTTGATCGCCGCCATCACCGCGCCGGTATCGGCGTGGCCGGTGAGCATGATGCGAATCAAATCCGGCTGGATCGCCTTAGCCTGGCGCAGCAACTCGGCGCCGTTCATCACCGGCATCATGTAATCCGAAATCATGACGTGATATTGGCCGCGCTGGAGCAGATCGACCGCCTCCTGGCCGTTGCTTGCAGTGTGGATTTCGTAGTTTTCCTGGCGGAATATGCGCTTCAACGCGCTGAGGACATTGGGCTCGTCGTCCACCAGCAGCATGCGATAGGCAGCGGGGCGCTCCTGGGTATCGCCAGGATTGATTTCCGGCGCAGCGCCGGTGAAAAGTGAAGCGTATCGTGACATGGTATGCGGCGCAGTGAGGTCCGTATGGAAAGGCGTCATTACCTACCAGGACGCCTGGTTTATCTCAAACTGAATTAACGGCGTAATTCCGCTTATTCTTTAGCTCAGCTTATCAAGCTGTTATCGGCAGTTTGATGGTGAAAGTCGTGCCTTGCCCCAGCTTACTCTCTACCGAAAGCATTCCGCCATGCGCCGCGATGATATCCCGCGCAACGGTGAGCCCCAGGCCAGTGCCCTGGCCTACCTCGCGCGTGGTAAAGAAAGGGTCGAAAATGCGCTTCTGCACCTCGGGGGCCATGCCGCGCCCGGTATCGCTAATCTCGATACCGATCGATTCGTGCTCAACGCGGGTAGCGATGCGTATCTGCCCAGGCCGATCCATCGCCTGCGCGGCATTCAATAACAGATTGAGGAATACTTGGTTAAGATGCCCCGGGCGGCAGCGCGTGGGGGGTAAATCCGCCAACGCCAGCACTAGCTCCGCCTGCTTCGAGACTTGCGCCGACGCCACATTGCACACCGAGCGAATGCAGATGTTGATATCCGCTATTTGTTCCTCGGCTTGATCGACCGTGGAGAAATCCTTGAGATCCGCCACGATGCGCGTCACCCGGTCTGACCCGGCGATACTTTCTTCTAGTAGGGTAGCGAAATCCTCCAACACAAAACTCAGGTTCTCCTGGCGCCA
>JAUXTZ010000349.1 GCA_030681095.1 Burkholderiales bacterium | reverse complement strand
TGACTTGCTTGGCGATCTCGTGCGCCCGATTCAGCGCCGCTGAACTCATAGGCTGCGGCTGCCAGCTCTCGACATAATCGCCCTTCACCTGTATGTGCCCAATCGGCTCGCAGAAAAAGGTTTCGACTTGTCCCGTCGCGCCGACCGCGCGCACCGTCAGCAGGGTGATTTCATAATCAAAATCAATGAAGCCTTCGACGATGACCTTGCCCGTATCCACACGCCCGCCGCTCGCGGCATAGTCCCATGCCGTTTTTACATCCGCCGGACCATCCACTTTGGATTGGCCCTTGCCCGAAGAGGACATCACCGGTTTGATCACGCAGGGGTAGCCGATACACCCGCTAGGGGTACGCCGATGGGCGCCCGAGGGCTCCGCCCTCACCCCTTCGCAGCCGCCATCAATCGCCGCTTGCAACGCTTGCAAGCTTTCGGCAAACGCATAAGGCGAGGTTGGCAACTGCAAAGTTTCGGCCGCCAGACGGCGGATGCCTTCACGATTCATGGTGAGCTGCGCGGCGCGTGCGGTGGGGATCACTTCCGCCAGCCCCTCTTGCTCGATCTGCACCAGCATATCGGTGGCGATCGCCTCGATCTCGGGCACCACTAGATGCGGCTTTTCCTGCTGAATCAAGGCGCGTAAGGCTTGGCCATCGGCCATATTGATCACATGAGCGCGATGCGCGACCTGATGGCCCGGCGCATTGGCATACCGATCCACGGCAATGACTTCCACGCCCAAACGCTGCAAGGCAATGATGACTTCCTTGCCCAATTCCCCCGCGCCCAAGAGCATGACGCGCGTAGCGCTGGGCGATAAAGGTGTGCCAATTATCATGTTTTTCCTGTCTATACTGAAAACCGGCGCAAATCTTATCATGGCCGATCTTGCGTCTTGCCTCAGGCGCTAGGCTGTCTTTATATCTGGATATTACTGTCTTGATTAAGAGTTTGTAGTAGTATATAAATACTATGCATAAATGATCTTAATGTACCTTTTTCTAAGGAGACAACAATGAAAGTATTTGCAGGAACTCTTCTTGCGTTGCTGTTGGCCACGCCCGCCGTGGCCGATGTCGATAAAACTACCCGAAGTCTAGCGGCGACCTGCGCCGCCTGTCATGGCACCAACGGCAAGAGTGTAGGCGGCACCGCCGTGTTAGCCGGCGTCGACAAAGCCGAATTCATCAAGCAAATGAAAGGCTTCAAGTCCGGCCAAGTCAAGGCAACGGTCATGCACCAGCATTCCAAGGGCTATACCGACGAAGAAATTGAACTCATGGGCGCCTACTTTGCCGCCCAATCGCGTGAATAAGAGGAGCCGACCATGACATTCAATCGCCGTAATTTTCTGAAATTAACCGCCGGCGGCATCGCCGTAACGGCCTTCCCCTATCTCGCCCATGCCGCGCCTGATCTGATGAAGAAAAAAGGCCAGCGCGTCATCATCATCGGCGCTGGCTTTGGCGGCGCGACCTGCGCCAAGTATCTGCGCATGTGGGGCGACAAAAAAGTTGAAGTGGTGCTGATCGAACGCAGCCCAACCTTCATCTCCTGCCCGATGAGCAATACCGTCCTGGGCGGCTCGCGCACCATGGCGGACATCACCCACAAATACGATGCCCTCACCAAGAAACATGGCGTAAAGCTGCTTCAAGGTGAAGTCATCGCCATTGACCCAGAAAAGCAAACCGTTGCCTTGGCCAAGGGTTACCTCAAATATGATCGGCTTATCGTCGCCCCAGGCATCGATTTGATGTACGACCAGGTTGAAGGCCTGACGCAAAAAATCGCCGAAGAGCAGATCCCCCACGCCTGGAAAGCCGGCCCGCAAACCGCCCTGCTGCGCAAACAGTTGGAAGCCATGAGCGATGGCGGCGTGTATCTGCTGTCCATCCCCAAAGCGCCCTATCGCTGCCCGCCCGGACCGTATGAGCGCGCCTGCCAGGTGGCTTTCTACTTCAAGCAACACAAGCCAAAATCCAAGGTCATCGTGCTGGATGCCAACCCGGACATCACCTCGAAGAAAGGCCTATTCACCGCAGCCTGGAACACGCTCTATCCAGGCATGATCGAATATCGCCCCAATGCCCAGGTTATGGCAATCGATGTCGCGGGACGTATCGCCAGCACCGAATTCGACAAGGTCAAAGCCGATGTGCTGAATATCATCCCGCCGATGCGCGCGGGCAAAGCTGCCGATCTGGCTGGCGTAGTGAATGTGGACCAGCGCTGGTGCGCGGTGGATTTCTTGAGCTACGAATCCAAAGTGCACAAAAATATCCATATCATCGGCGATGCAGTCTCGGCCGCCCTGCCCAAGTCCGGCCACATGGCCAATTCGCAAGCCAAAGTCTGCGCGGCAGCGGTCATCGAGTTGCTCAGCGGTAACGCACCCAACGCGAATCCGGTCGTGAACAACACCTGCTACAGCATGGTGTCGGACAAGGAAGCCATGCACGTGGCGAATATTTTCCGCTTCAACGCCGAGAAGCAAACCATGGTCTCGGCCGAGGGTGGTGGTGTATCGGAGAAAAGCAGCGAAGAAGAAGGCAGCTTCGCCAAATATTGGGCCAAAAATATTTGGTCGGATGTGCTGCGCTAAGCGATAGCATTTAAGCAAAACGCCAGAGAGATGGTCATTTCTCTGGCGTTTTAATTAGTAACTAAATTAGAGGTGAGCTCGCGTTGGGCGCAATCGTTATTGCGCCAGATGCCAGCGATCCCAGCACATGACCATTGCTGTCACGCGAGGCTAATCCGGCGCAATGCGCCCCGCAGGAAGTACCCTTGGGGTGCCCTTCGGTTATTGCGCCACACGTGCTTCCGTGCGCAGGTCCCGCGGTACCAAACCAAGCAATGATTAAGCTAGTAGAGTTCAAGACAGGCATAATCCGCGTCTTGAATAAAGTCCTTGATAGCTGACTGATGGGCAACCAGTAAACTGGCAACGAATTCAGTAGAGGTGTTGCCGCATTGCAGCCAAATGACTTTCGGCGGAAAGTCGTGGATCAGGCCTCGGTCGTAGAAATCCGAATCTTTGGTGACGATGGTGAAACCGTTGTCAGCCGCGTATTGCCAGATAATGGTGTCGGTGGCCTGGGCCATGCCGAGTAGACGCGCCTGAGTTGTGTCTGGGAAATGGCGCTCCACCTTGGCGACAAGTTTGTAGGAAAGGTTTTGGTCGAGCAGGAGCTTCAAGCGGCGCGAATGGGCAGCAGGCGGTGTTCGCGATCGGCGGCGAATTCGAGGCACGCGCGAATGTCTTCCCGTTCCAACTCGGGGTAGTCATCGAGGATTTGTTCCTCGCTCATACCGGACGCAAGCCAGCCCAACACATCGTACACAGTGATGCGCATGGAGCGGACACACGGCTTGCCGCCGCGCTTATCGGGTTCGATGGTGATGCGGTCTGAATAGCTCATAGCTTGTCGTCCCGTAGGTTGTGAGTAGATTATACACACGTCGCATGAACGTTGGTTCAAGCACCCAAACGCCGCAGCACATGCAAAGGCGGCGTGCGCAATACGCTGCGCGTGGCCATCAGGCCTGCAAGTGTGATGCCGGCCGCACCGCCTACTACGCCCACTACCCACACCCAGGGGTTGAACGCGAATGGCAGGTGCAACACTTGCTGCGCCAGCACGTAGGCCGACACGCTTGCCCCCGTGGCGGCGAGCACGCCGGCCAGTGCACCCAGGGTAGCGAATTCGATCCACTGCGCGTTGGCTAGTTGCTTGGTGCGCGCACCCAGCGTGCGCATCACCGCCGCTTCGTACAAGCGCTCATCGCGTGTCGCCATCACCGCGGCGTAGAGCACGACGAGACCAGCCAATAGGGTGAACAAGAATACGAAAGTCACCGCTTCCGAAAC
>JAUXTZ010000334.1 GCA_030681095.1 Burkholderiales bacterium | reverse complement strand
GACGGGCAGTGGTGATCATGCCGGGGCCGCCGACGAAGCCGTCTACCAGGAACGCGACTTTGTCAGCGTCCGGGCCAAAGGTTTCCAGAATGAAGTCGGCGCGCGCCAGCATTTCATAGTGGTCGTCAGCGGTGATGTTGGCGGAGAACAGTTTGGCTTGGCCGGTTTCGTCCTGGGCGCGTTTCATCGCGTCATAGACCAAGGGGTAAACTTTTTTGGCGGGGCAGAATACTTGGTTGCCTTGCGGTTCGTCGTTCTTGATGAAATCGCCACCCAGCCAGAACTGGTAAGCAGCGTGAGCGAACGGCTCGGGGCGCAGACCTAGTTTAGGTTTGATGATGGTGCCGGCGATGTAGCCGCCGTCCTTGATCGGGCGGCCCAGAATGCGCCACAAGTCGGAAATGTCCTTGGACGGGCCGTCGAACAACTGGATGGCGCGCTCCGGTACGTAGAAGTCGTGAATCTTGGCGTGCTCGATGTCGCCCATGCCTTGGTTGTTGCCGATCACCAGCGTCAGGAAGGAAACGATCATCATGCGGCCGTCGGTCATATTGCGATCGAACAGTTCCAGCGGATACGCAATGCGCATGTCTTCGGTGGCTTCGTCGATGTAGTACACCAGCGCGTCCACGCCCTTGGTGAAGTCGTCGGTGGTGGAGACTTCTACGTTGGTGCCAGTGGAGGATTCGGCGGCGAAGTGAGCGGCGGCTTCCAGGTAGCCATAGCCTGCCTTCGGCTTCATCTTGTAGGCGACGAGAATGTGTTGTTCACCCTTGATCAGGTCTGCTTCTTTCAGGTCAAGGTTTGCGTAGCGTGCTGATTGATCCATTTACATCTCCAAATCAAACGGGTTTCGGATAAATAACCATAGGGCGCCTCTAAAAATCCAAATTTCGTCGCAATACTTCGTTGCTCACAAAAAATGTTTTCTTACATATCACCCATATGCAGCGGAAACATTTTTTGCTCGCGCCTCGTCTTGCTTAGAACTTTGAATTTTTAGGGGTGCCCCAAGGTGCGGAAGGCAATATAACGGTTATGGTTTATAAGAAATATTCAGAAATAATGATAAGATATCAAACTATTTCTTATGTTAAGACTGACGCTACGCCAACTCGACATTCTTGAAGCGGTTGCCCGCTGCGGCAGCTTTTCCCGCGCGAGCGCCGAACTTCATCTCACCCAGCCCGCCGTTTCCATGCAAATCAAGCAGTTGGAGAGTTCCCTGGGAATACCCCTGTTCGAGCATATCGGCAAACGTATTCATCTCACCGAAGCCGGGCAGGAAACGCTACAGGCCAGCCGCACCATCCGCCGCGAGCTGGTCAATCTGGAAAATTCACTGGGCAATTTTCAGGGTTTGAGGGGCGGCAGCCTGACGGTATCGGTAGCGAGTTCTGCCAGCTACTTGGCGGCACGCCTGATAGCGGCATTTCGCCAAGCGCACCCGGATGTGCGCGTTAGCTTCAATGCGGTTAACCGGGAGACGCTATTGCAGCATTTGGCTGACAACAGCATTGACCTGGCCTTAATGGGGCAGCCGCCGGAAGGACATGGTCTGGAGGCCCAGCCATTCCTGGACAATCCGCTGGTGGTGATTGCCGCGCCGACACATCCGCTGGCGGAGGTGCATCACATTCCTTTGCAACGCTTGGCGGAGGAGCCTTTCGTCGGGCGCGAACAGGGCTCGGGCACGCGCAGCGCCGTGGAAAAATTTTTCGAAGCGAATGGTTTGACACTCAAGGTCGCGATGGAAATGAACAAGAACGAGGCGATCAAGCAAGCGGTTGAAGCTGGGCTCGGTGTGGGCGTGGTGTCGCTGCATGGCGAGCTGGCGAAACGCCAGCTGCGCATTCTGGATGTGCAGGGTTTTCCGTTGTTGCGTAAGTGGTTTCTGGTTCAGCGCCAGGGTAAACGCCTTAGCACCGCAGCGCAGGCGTTTGCACAGTTTGTGTTGAGCGAGGCGGCGCGGATCGCACGATTGGAAGAGGTCGTGCGCTGAGGGCGAGCCGAAGCGTTTTATTCTTATTGATAGATTAATCCCGTGGTTTGCCGTGTACGTCGGGGCGCGTGGCGATCAGGGATGCGATCACGCTGGCGCCGATCAACACGGCGACGATGGCGAGCGAGGCCGCCACCGGAACGTGGTACCAGGGCGCGACCAGCATCTTGGCGCCGATGAAGGTGAGCACCATGGCCAGGCCGTATTTCAGCAGGTGGAAGCGATCCGCCACGTCGGCCATCAGGAAGTACAGCGCGCGCAGGCCCATGATGGCGAAGATGTTGGAGGTGAAGACGATGAAGGGGTCGGTGGTGATGGCGAAGATGGCCGGGATGGAGTCCACCGCGAACACCAAATCGGAGGCCTCGATCAGGATTAACACCAGAAACAGCGGCGTGAAGTAGCGCACGCCGTCCTGCATCACGCTGAATTTCTCGCCGTGATGGCCCTCGGAGATGCGCAGATGCCGGCGCGCAAATTTCAACACCGGGTTCTTCTCCAGGTCGGTTTTTTTCTCCGCCATCACCAGCATGCGCATACCGGTGACGACCAGGAAGGCGCCGAAGAGATAGAGCACCCAGCTGAACTCCTGCACCACCCAAGCCCCGGCCAGGATCATGATGGCGCGCATGACGATGGCGCCGAGCACGCCGTAGATCAGCACCCGCCGCTGGTATTCGGCGGCGACATGGAAGGATGAGAAGATGAGCAGGAAGATGAACACGTTGTCCACCGACAGCGACTTCTCGATCAGATAGCCGGTGAGGAATTCCAGCGCCTTGCGGTCGGCGATCTCCGGCCCGACACTGCCCTTGAGGTACCACCACAGACCGGCGTTGAAAGCGAGCGCCAAACTCACCCATACCAGCGACCAGGCGGCGGCTTCCTTGACGCCGACCTTGTGCGCTTTGCGGCCGCCGAACACGAACAAGTCGAGCGCCAGCATCGCCAGCACGAAGGCGATAAAGACGCCCCACATCCAGGGCTCGCCGATGGAAACAGAGTTCATGTTGAAGCTTCCGATGATTTTTATAACAGAGGATGTTGTTCCCGGCACGCATCCATGACGGCCGGCGGGATCAGGCGCAACGCCAGCCAGACCAGCCCCGGGACGATGATGAGATCATCCAGGTGGCCGATCAGCGGCAGAAAATCCGGGATCAGGTCGAAGGGCAGCAGCGCATAGCCGACTGCGATGCCTAGCAGCGCCTTGGCCAACCAGGTGGTGTCCGGATGCGCCAGCGCGCAGCGGTACAGCGCGAGTTCGCGCTGGAACGCCCGCGCCAACTCGGCCAGGCGCGCGCGGATCATCCGCCGGCTTGCAGCGCGGCGATGCGCTCTTCCAGCGGCGGGTGCGTCATGAACAGGCGCTTCAAGCCGCCGCCCATACTGCCGCTGATGCCGAAGGCCGCCATCTTGTCCGGCAGCGGCACCGGGTGCAGGTTGCCCAGACGCTGTAGTGCGGCGATCATTTTCTGCCGTCCGGCGAGCGTGGCGCCGCCGTGATCGGCGCGGAATTCGCGCTGACGCGAGAACCACATCACGATCATGGAAGCGAGGATGCCTAGCACCATTTCTGCCACGATCATGGTGACGAAGAAGGCAGGGCCGTGGCCGCGCTCGGTCTTGAACACCACGCGATCCACCACATGGCCGATAACGCGCGACAGGAACATGACGAAGGTGTTGACCACGCCTTGGATTAGCGCCAGCGTCACCATATCGCCGTTGGCGACGTGCGACACTTCGTGGCCGAGCACCGCTTCGGCTTCCTCGCGCGTCATGTTGCGCAGCAAGCCGCTGGAGACGGCCACCAGGGCGTTGTTCTTGTTCATGCCGGTGGCGAAGGCGTTGACCTCGGGCGATTCGTAAATCGCCACTTCCGGCATGCCGATTCCTGCCGCTTCGGCTTGCCGCCGCACTGTATCGACCAACCAGATTTCTTCCGGTGTACGTGGCGATTCGATCACCTGCGCGCCGACCGCGCGTTTTGCACTCCATTTGGAAATGGCGAGTGAGATGAAGGCGCCACCCATGCCCATGATGGCGGTAAACGCGAGCAGGGAAGTCAAACTCAAACCGCCGTCTTGCAGATAGGGCTCAATCCCCAGCAGCCGAGCGGTGAACGACAGCACCAGCACAATGGCGAGGTTGGTGGCGAGAAAAAGAACAATGCGTTTCATGGTATGCCCTCTAGAGATAAGCGTTAATGCGGCGCTTCTTCACTTTCCTTGCCGTGAGACTCGGACTTATGCGAGAAATACAAGGCCACGCCGATCAGCGCGATGGCGCCACCCAAATACAGTAGATCCAGCGGGGTGGTGAGATTCATCTTCAGCGCCTCTTCGAACAAGGTGACGATCAGAATCATCAGGATTACCTTGGCCAAGCGAGACTTCAAATCATCCAAACTTTCGATCACCAGAATCTTGCTCGACGTCTTGCTGCCATGCGCTTCGTCAATGTCGCTCACGAAAAGTTCATACATCCCGAGCGCGAAAATCAGCATGAAGGTGGCGAGCAGATAGCCATCCACCACCTCCACCACATGCGTGATGGTTTCGTCGTGCATGGCTTTGCGCGCTTCGAGTGCCATCGAGGGGTCGGCGTAATTCAGCATGTGGCCGACAAGATAGACCACATCCACCGTGGCCATGTAGAAAATCGCGGTGGCGGCGGCCATGCTGGCCACGACCGCGACCACCACCACGAAACGGCCGTTCCATAGGGCCTTTTCAAAAAGTTTCTCGAAAAATCGCATGCTTTACTCCCTTAAAAAATAAATCGAAGCGCATCCACGCATGAAAGTGGATGGCTTATTATTGCCGTAATCGTTTACGGTGCAGCCAAGCTCGACGCATTATACAATTTCAGCTATTCCAATCCTGATCAGAGGATGCGTATATGGAAATCACCTGTTATCGCGACCAGGAGCTGGCTTGTGAAACGCGACATCTGCCTGCCGCTACTTACAACCAAGCCCTGACGTTGCTGGCGCGCAGCGCAACGGGTAACTTGTTCGTACCCATTCGCAGCATGCAATACTTGGCGATCCTGGATGCCGAGGAGTGGGTGTTCCTGGACGGCGAACGTAAGTGCTGGATCGATGTTGCCTGGCGGCATTTTCGGCCGCAGGCCCGGACTTCACTGGAAGATCCGGTGGAATACGAAGCTGTATTTTACCAAGCCAATGCGCGGGATCTCATGGTGCGTCTGCTAGCGGAATTGCCGCGTGCGCTGCAGGACTTGGCGAAGAAGGCGCACGTCGAAGGCCCGGCGCGTGTCATCAAGTTCCCCGTGCCCAAGCCCGGCTAACGCTATTCGTCCTCGCCCAACTCAGCGTCCCAGCCTGTATCGCGCGCCTTCGTGATCGCCAGCGCATACAGTTGGGTGTGGCGCTCCCGCAGATCATCCGGCAGCCGGCTCGGCAGGTGCGCATACGGTTCCCACGCGGCATACACTTGCTCATATAAATTCTGCATTTTGGCGCCATCCCAGCCGGCGCAGGTTTCGCTCTCCGGTAGGATGCCGAATACCCAGGCATCGCGCACCATGCGTCCGAGATGCGTCAGGCCACCTTTTTCGTCTTGATCGATCCCAGCATAAACTTTGATTGTCATCGCGTTAATCCTGCGTAGAGTAGCGGCAGCTTTTCCGGCAACCGCTGCACGTGATCCACTACCATAAAATTATTCTGTCCGAAAATCCGCGATACATATTGATCGGCGCGCGGATCCAGGCTCATGCAATAGGTTACCACGCCGTCGCGTCCTACTTCTTCTACGGCCTTCTTGGTGTCATAGCGCAGGTATTGCGGGTCGCGCACGTCCACGTCCGCCGGTTCGCCGTCGGTAATCACGATCAGCAGCTTCTTGGCCGAACGCTGTAATTTCAGATGATGCCCGGCATGGCGGATCGCCGCACCCATGCGGGTGGAGAGCTGGCCGGTCATGCCGGCGAGCTTGGCCTTGGGCGTTTCGTCCCAGTGCTGGTCGAAGTCCTTGAAGCGATAGTATTCGACATCGTGGCGGCCATCCGAGCAGAAGCCATGAATCGCAAACGGGTCGCCCACCTTGTTGATTGCGTCGGCCAGCAATACGCAGGCTTGCTGCGTGAGCTCGCGCACCGAGTATTCCTGGTCCTGCACTTTTTCGTTGGTCGATTCGGATAGGTCAAGCAGCACCAGGATCGAGAAGTCGCGAGTTTTGCGCACGCTACGCATCATGATGCGCGGGTCGGGCTGGTTGCCCAGGCGAATGTCGATGAAGCTGGCAATCGCGGCGTTGATGTCGATCTCGTCGCCGTCTTCCAGCTTGCGAATGCGCTGCACGCCTTGCGGCTGCATGGCGTCGAGCAGGAATTTCATGCGATGGATTTCGCGCTTGTATTTGGCGGTGATCTCGTCGATGACCTGTAGGTCGCCGGATTTTGCGCGCTTTTCCTGCACCGTGGCCCAGGCCGGGCGCTCCAACTGGATCTGGTAATCCCACTCGGAATAGTGGAAGGGCTCGGACAGCGGTTCTTTGCCTTCCAGTTCGTTGAAGCTCTTGCCCATGTCTTCGTAGGGAAACAGTTCGGTGCCCAGTACCCAGATTTCCTCGGCATCGTCGCCGGCGGTCTCGACATCGATTTCATTGGCCATTTCCATCACGCTCACATACTTGCGAACCTGCTTGATGGTGTCGTAACCGGCGCTGGCGGCCTTGTCGAAATCGAATTCCTCGAATTCCCAGAAGTAGCGGTTGTCGTCGCGATACGGCGCGCTGAGGATATCGGTGCGCGCGTTGAACGGGATGCGCTTCTGGCTGAGACCGTGCGCGAGCTGCGCGCCGATTTCCCAGGAGCTCTGGTTGTTGTACAAGCGGTCTTGTGCGGCGGCAAATAAGGCACGGCCTTCCGCAATCCAAGGGTCGTTGTCGCTATATGTCTCATCCAGCAGTGCGCGTGCCAGGCGGTTCAGGTAGTCGCCTAAGCTCTTTTCCATGGTAGGGGTGGCGCTATGCAGCTTGCACCAAAGTTGCTTCAGGCCGGGGAAGCGGCGGATCGTCAGCGCTTCAACGCGCGCATCTTCGATCACGGATATCACCGCCATCTGCATCGGGTTGAGCGCCTCGGCGGAAATCGGTTGTTTGGTCTCGACCACGTGCGCGGCGCAGTGTGCAGCGGTGGCGCGGTAGAGTTCCAGGCCGGAAACCGGTTCCTGTCCTTCGATGGCTAAATCGTCCAGGGCGTCCGGCAGATGCAGCAAGTAGTCCTCGATATAAGGCCGGTAGCCTTCGCGGGTCTCGAAATCCCCGGCGGTGGGGCGCATGAAAAAGTCGCGTGCCCACAAGGCGCGCAGATACATGTTGATGCGGCGCTGCACATCCACCAGCAACGTGCCCTTGCGCTCCTTCTGCAGCATGGCGATCGATTCTTTCGACGCCAGACTGAAGTAACTAATCTGCTCTTCATAGTTGGTGCGATGCGCGTGCGCGCCCCACAGCGCCCAGCGCCGCAGGCCGCCCAGGGTCAACTGCTGGAACAGCACTTCCAGTTTGTCCAGCATCGGGCGCACGCCGCGCGGCGCCTGCGCGATCAGGGTGTTGATGAATTGCAGATAGTTGAGGAAAAGCTGTGCGTCGGCCAAACGGTTGGCCGCCGTCGGCGCTGTGGCGAGCAGCAGTTCAATCACCGAGCCCGAAGTCCTGGAGGCCAGGGAAAGCGAGGCGGTGACGAGCTCGCCAATCACATCCTCGCCGACTTCCTTGGCGACCTGCGGTGCATTGGCCAGCCAGGCTTCGACCAGCGAATCGCCGCGCCCTAATCCACGGATGGCGGCTGCGCCCTTCAGATAGGTATCTAGCCCGCGCGGAGAAAATACCTTGGTCGCGTCGTGCCAATTGGCGTTCAGCACTTCCTGGCTGTGCTGCGACAGGCCTTCCAGCAGTTCGGCGTAATCAGCGAGATTGATCGACATAGTTTTCGTGCGGCGTAAGGGGTAAGGGTGAGGCGACAGGCTTGTCGCGCTCTTACGCCTCACACCGCACGCCTATCTCCTCACTTAAAAGAATGTGCTGACCGCTGCATCCAGCGCATCGCGCATATCGGGATCGTCGGTGATCGGGCGCACCAGCGCGACGCGGCAGGCGGCCAGCGGGGCGACGCCCTTGGCGATCAGCGAGCCTGCGTAGATCAGCATGCGGGTCGACAGGCCTTCGTCCAAGCCGTGGCCCTTGAGGTTGCGGCTGCGCTCGGCGATCGACACCAGCTTGCCGGCGATTTCCGGAGTGACGCCCGATTCGTGGGTGACGATCTCGGTCTCGACGGCGTGCTCGGGATAGGTGA
>JAUXTZ010000331.1 GCA_030681095.1 Burkholderiales bacterium | reverse complement strand
CAGTACGCAACTCCGAGCGCAGGCTCGCGTTGTGCATATTCTGTTTGATTGACTGACGCGCGCGTTTGCGGGCTTGTGCCGAATTGGCCATGACTCTCTCCTAAAAGCTTTGAATTAGCGAAAACCGCGCATTTTAAGCGCTTAGATACCCTTTGGCAATGACCTTGACACGATCTTGGCGGCTAAACTGCTTATAATCAGCGCTTTGCTAACATCTGCGTGCGTTGATTTCCCATGAATCTTCTTAAGGCCCTAGCCACTGTGAGCGCGATGACGCTGCTCTCGCGCATTCTCGGATTCGTACGCGACACGGTAATCGCGCGCGCCTTCGGCGCCGGGTTGATGACCGACGCGTTTTTCGTCGCCTTCAAAATCCCCAACCTGCTGCGCCGCTTATTTGCCGAGGGCGCTTTTTCACAAGCCTTCGTGCCGATCCTGGGCGAATACAAAGCCAAACGCGAATTCGACGAGATGCGTCTACTGGTCGATCACGTCGCGGGTTTATTGGCGCTGGCGCTATTCGTGGTGACACTGATTGGCGTGATCGCAGCGCCGTTGGTGATCTATCTCAGCGCGCCGGGTTTTTCCGCCGACACGCAAAAATTCGACATCACCGTGTCCATGCTGCGTATTATTTTTCCATACATATTTTTCATTTCGCTGGTAGCGCTGGCGGGCGGCATTCTCAATACTTACAGCCGGTTTTCGGTGCCGGCGTTCACCCCGGTATTGCTCAATCTGTGCATGATTGCCGGCGCCTTGTGGTTGACGCCGTATTTTAATCCGCCGGTGCTGGCGCTGGCGTGGTCGGTACTCGCGGGCGGGGTACTACAGCTTGCATTTCAAGTACCTTTTTTGCGCCGGATTAAGCTGCTGCCGCGCCCCCGCTTAGATTTTCGCGATGCGGGCGTGAGGCGGATCATGAAGCTGATGGGGCCGGCAGTATTCGGCGTATCGGTCGGCCAGATATCGCTCTTGATCAACACCATCTTTGCTTCCTTCCTGGTGACTGGCAGCGTGTCCTGGCTGTATTACGCCGATCGTTTAATGGAATTCCCCGCCGGCATGCTGGGCGTGGCGCTGGGCACGATATTGCTGCCGAGTTTAGCTAAGCACTTTGCCACGGCTTCGCATGAGGAATATTCCAAGCTGCTGGATTGGGGCTTGCGCCTCACTCTGCTGCTGGCGCTGCCCGCAGCGTTGGCGTTGGCGTTGCTCGCCGTGCCCTTGATTGCGACGTTGTTCCACTACGGCAAATTTTCCGCGCATGATTTATTCATGACGCGCGAAGCCTTGCTGGCCTATAGCGTTGGCTTGCTCGGCTTGATCATGGTGAAAGTGTTGGCCCCGGGTTTTTACGCGCGGCAAAACATCAAAACGCCGGTAAAAATTGCCATCGCCACCTTGATTGCGACCCAGTTGATGAATCTGGCATTTGTCTGGAAATTGCAACACGCGGGTCTCGCGCTGGCGATTGGTTTAGGTGCGTGCCTGAATGCAAGCCTGCTCTACTATCATTTACGCAAGGCTGGCATCTATACGCCACAGCCGGGGTGGGGCCCGTTTTTTCTGAAGCTTGCAGTTGCGTTGACGGTCATGGCCGGCGCCTTGTACTGGGCTATGGGCGATGCGCAAGCTTGGCTTTCTATGCCCGCTTTGAACAAAGTGGCCCATTTGACTGTGCTGGTAGCGGTGGGTGCGGGCGCCTATTTCCTTACGCTGTTCGCGCTTGGGGTGCGTTCTCGAGATTTCATTAAACGCGGCGCGGAATAATATCAATCCCCTTTGCCGCCAATCAGCTAGACCGCGCCGCGCCTAAGCCGTTAAAATTCAAGGCTTATGTTTAGTCTACTGAATTTGAATCCCGCTTTACCCAAAGGGCCGGTTGCCTGCGCTGTGACCATCGGCAATTTCGATGGTGTGCATCTGGGCCATCAAGCCATGCTCGCCCGTTTGCGGGAAGTGGCGGCGCAGCGTGGATTGCCGGCAGCGGTGATGACCTTCGAGCCACACCCACGCGAGGTGTTCACACCGGATCAAGCACCGGCGCGTCTCACCAGCCTGCGCGAAAAACTCGAATTGTTCCATAGCCATGGCATTGATCGCGTGGTGTTGGCGCGATTTAGCCGACGCTTTGCTGCGCTGACGCCGCAAGAATTCATCGAACGCATTTTGATCACAGGCATTCAAGCGCGCTGGATATTGATTGGCGACGATTTCCGTTTTGGCGCCAAACGCGTCGGTGATTTTGCGCTACTAAGCCTAGCGGGTGCGGCGCATGGTTTCGATGTGGAGAGCTTGCCCAGCGTGTTGGTCGATGGCGTGCGCGTGTCCTCCACTGCGGTACGCGATGCGCTGGCGCAAGGTGATATGGAACTTGCCGCACAATTTCTCGGCCGCCCGTACAGCATCAGCGGGCGTGTGGTGCATGGCGACAAACTCGGACACGAGTTGGGTTTTCCCACCGCCAACATCCAGATGAAGCACAACAAGCCGCCGTTGGCCGGCATCTTTGCGGTAGAATTATGCGGGTTTGATGGCGTCCGCTTGCCGGGTGTCGCGAGCTTGGGCGTGCGGCCGACGGTGAAGCAAAACGGTGCGCCCACGCTGGAAGTGCATGTCTTCGATTTTCACGATCGCATCTACGGCGCCCACGTCCGGGTGGATTTTCTGCACAAATTAAGGGATGAAGCGAAGTATCCCGACCTGCCTACACTGATCGCGCAGATTGCGCGCGACGTGGCAGATGCGAAGCAATTCTTTTTAACCGCGCAGCGCCCTTTGTACCCCGGAGGGTAGGCTGCGCGCCGGTGAGATGTTTTTTATATGGCTGATTACAAGCACACACTGAATCTTTTCGATACGCCGTTTCCGATGCGCGGTGATCTGGCTAAACGCGAGCCGACCATGCTCAAAGCGTGGCAAGACAAGCGCGTGTATCAACGCATCCGCGAGGCGGCACAAGGTCGGCCCAAATTCATTTTGCACGATGGCCCGCCGTATGCGAACGGCGATATTCATATCGGCCATGCGGTGAACAAGGTGCTCAAAGACATTATCATCAAGAGCAAAACCTTGGCCGGGTTCGATGCGCCCTACGTCCCCGGCTGGGATTGCCACGGCCTGCCGATCGAGTTGCAAGTCGAGAAAACGCACGGCAAGCAAATCGAGCCGGCGCAATTCCGCGCCCTGTGTCGCGAGTACGCGCAGTCGCAAATCGAACGTCAAAAACAGGATTTCATTCGCCTCGGTGTATTAGGCGATTGGGCGCATCCCTATCTCACCATGGATTTCAATGCCGAGGCCGACATCATCCGCACCCTCGGCCAGATTCTGGAAAACGGTTATCTGTATCAGGGCGCGAAGCCGGTGCATTGGTGCATCGATTGCGGCTCGGCGCTGGCTGAAGCCGAGGTCGAGTACGAAGACAAAACCTCGCCCGCGATTGACGTGATGTTCGCCGTGCAAGATGGCGCGAAGCTGGGCTTGGCCTCAGACCAACCTGCCTCTGTCGTGATCTGGACCACCACACCGTGGACCCTGCCGGCCAATCAAGCGGTATGCGTGCATCCGGAGTTTTATTACGACTTGGTGCAAACGCCGAAAGGCGTGCTGATTCTCGCGCGCGATCTGGTCGAAGCCTGCATGCAGCGCTACGGCTTTGAGGCTTGGGATGTATTGAAGAGTGTGAAAGGTAGTGAGCTGGAAGGCATCGCCTTGCAGCATCCGTTCTATGAGCGTGTCGTCCCCATCATCTGCGGCGATCACGTCACGCTTGATACCGGTACCGGGCTGGTGCATACCGCACCCGGTCATGGCTTGGATGACTATGTGGTGGGCGCGCGCTATAAATTGGCGGTGGAAAATCCAGTCGGTGACGACGGCAAGTTTTACGCGAACACGCCACTGGTTGGCGGGCAACTCGTGTGGGGTGCGAACAAGACCGTGGTTGCTACGTTGGCCGATGCGGGCCGCTTGTTGAAAGAAGAAAAACTCAAGCACAGTTACCCGCATTGCTGGCGGCACAAAACCCCGATTATTTTTCGCGCCACCAGCCAATGGTTTATTGGCATGGATGCGGGCAAGCACGGCAAAAGCTTGCGCGAACAGGCGATGTCGGCGGTGGAGCACACCCAATTCTTCCCGGCCTGGGGTCGCGCCCGCCTAGAGTCGATGATCAAAAATCGCCCCGACTGGTGCGTATCGCGCCAGCGCTTTTGGGGGGTACCGATGGCGCTGTTTGTGCACAAGGAAACCGGCGAGTTGCATCCGCGCACGCCTGACTTGATCGAACAGGTTGCGAAGCGTGTGGAGCAAGCGGGCATCGAAGCCTGGTTTAGCTTGGACGCCGGCGAATTGCTGGGTGCCGAGGCAAACCAATATAAAAAACTCTCGCACACTTTGGATGTGTGGTTCGATTCCGGCGTGACGCACGCCTCGGTATTGAAGAAGCGCGCGGAATTGCGCTACCCCGCCGATCTTTATCTCGAAGGCTCCGATCAGCATCGCGGCTGGTTTCAATCCAGCTTGCTCACCGGCTGCGCCATCGATGGCCGCGCACCGTATGAGGCGCTGCTCACGCATGGTTTCGTGGTCGATGGTCAGGGCCATAAGATGAGCAAGTCCAAGGGCAATGTGGTCGCGCCGCAAAAAGTGATCGACACCCTGGGCGCGGATATTCTGCGGCTGTGGGTCGCGGCCACCGATTACTCGGGCGAGCTATCGATCTCGGACGAAATTCTAAAACGCGTGGTGGAAAGCTACCGGCGGATTCGCAATACCCTGCGTTTCTTGCTCTCGAATATCGCTGATTACGACCCGCAACAACATGCGCTGCCGATTGACGAGTGGCTGGAAATCGATCGCTACGCCTGGGTCATGACGGCCGACCTACAGCACACGCTGGAAGGCCATTACCTCGCTTACGAGTTTCATCAGATCGTGCAAAAGCTCACCACTTTTTGTTCCGAAGAGATGGGCGGCTTCTATCTGGATATTCTGAAAGATCGGCTGTATACCGCCGGCGTCGATTCCAAACCGCGCCGCTCGGCACAGAATGCGCTGTATCACATTACGCATGCGCTAACGCGTTTGCTGGCGCCGATCCTGTCCTTCACTGGCGAAGAATTATGGGCGAGCTTGACCAAGAATGAAGACGACACCGTGTTCGTGCAGCGCTGGCATCACTTCGATTTGCCCAAGCATGCAGCCGAGTTGCGCGCGCACTGGGGCGCGATTCGCGAAGTGCGCGCCGATGTGCAAAAGCAATTGGAAGCAGTGCGCGTCTCGGGCGAAATCGGCTCCTCGCTGCAAGCGGAAGTGATGATTCACGCCAGCGGCGCCAAACATGCGGTGCTGGCCTCGCTGCAAGATGATCTACGCTTTGTGTTGATCACCTCGCAAGCACACGTGGTGGAAGTGGCTGACCCCGCCGCCGAAAAAACCGTGGTTAGCTCCAGCGCCCAACTGAAGTGCGAGCGCTGCTGGCATTACCGCGCCGACGTGAACGCTGATCCGAAACATCATGGTTTGTGCGGGCGCTGCGTGTCGAATCTGCATGGCCCCGGCGAGCCGCGCACGCATGCGTAGTATGAAACTCGCGCAGCGAGCCCCCGTCCCTCTCGCCCCTCGGGGGAGAGAGCTAGGAGAGAGGGGAACGCTCATGGCGATCCTTTGCCATGAGCGTTGACATGAATATCAAGCGCTGGTTGGGAATCAGTCTTGCGGTGATCGTGCTCGACCAGCTCACCAAGCTGTGGATCGTCGGCGTCTTTCAATATGGCGACAGCCTGCCGCTACTGAGCTTTTTCAATCTAGTGCATGCGCGCAATAGCGGCGCGGCGTTCAGCTTCTTGGCGGGGGAGGGTGGCTGGCAACGCTTCTTCTTTATCGGCATCGCGCTCGCGGCATCGTTGCTGATCGTGCATTTGTTGCGCAAGCAAGCACAGGAACGCGGGTTCTGTTTTGCGTTGAGCTTGATTCTCGGCGGTGCGCTGGGTAATTTGATCGACCGCGTGCGCTTCGGCTATGTGATCGATTTTCTGGATTTTTATTATGCGGGCTATCATTTTCCCGCGTTCAATGTTGCCGATTCCGCGATTACCGTGGGTGCAGCGTTGCTCATCTGGGATAGCTTGCATAAGAATGCAAAGGCTAGTGCGTGAAGGATGAGGTGTGCGTGGCGTCGGGAGACACCATCCTGATGCACTATAAACTGGGTAGCCAGAACGGCGCGGAGCTTGAAAATACTTTCGATGCCGGCCCGATTGAAATCACCTTGGGCCAAAACGAATTGGCGCAAAATTTGGAGCGCTGCTTGATTGGTCTGCCGCTGCATGAGCGCCATGTGTTCCTGCTCGATCCGGCGCAGGCGTTTGGGTACAGGGACGAGCACTTGATTCAACGCATTCCCCTCGCCGAGTTCCCCCCCGAGATTACGCCGCACGTGACGGCGATGATTGAATTTCAAATGCCGAACGGCACCACGTTGCCGGGTGTGATTCAAGCAATCGGGCCCAGCGTAGCGGTGGTGGATTTCAACCACCCGCTCGCCGATTGTCCGGTGCTATTTGAAGTAGAGGTGGTGGAAATTAATTAGGTGGGGAATCAGCCGCCGGGCTCACATTGATGGCGTGAGCGCCCTTTTCCCCGTTCTGGACTTCGAACGCGACGCGCTGGCCGCCTTTCAGCGTGCGATAACCGTCAATTTGAATCGACGAGTAATGCACGAATAGGTCTTCACCCTCTTCCGGCGCGATGAACCCATAACCCTTAGTGTTGTTGAACCACTTCACGATGCCATTGGCCATGATGACTGCTCCTTTATTTTTGCGACTACAGTCTTACGTAAAACCTTGTTATTATGAACAATTAACGATATTGATAAACTATTTGGAATAATTATGCAAGTGTTCTTAGCCAATCCGCGCGGCTTCTGTGCCGGGGTCGACCGCGCGATCGAAATCGTAGAGCGGGCGCTTACCTTATACGGTGCACCGATATATGTGCGGCACGAGGTTGTGCACATCAAATTTGTGGTGGAGGATCTGCGCCAAAAAGGCGCGGTTTTTGTCGAGGAATTATCCGAAGTACCGGCGGGTGGCACCGTCATTTTCAGCGCCCACGGCGTGTCGCAAACGGTACGGCAAGAGGCCGAAGCGCGCGGTTTGAAAGTATTCGACGCCACCTGCCCACTGGTGACCAAAGTCCACGTCGAAGTCGCCAAAATGCGCGCCGCCGGCAAAGAAATCATCATGATCGGCCACAAAGGCCACCCCGAAGTCGAAGGCACCATGGGCCAAGCGGCGGCGGGGATGTATTTGGTGGAAACGCCGGAAGACGTGGTCAAGTTGCAAGTGCAAGATACGAACAATCTCGCCTTCGTTACCCAAACCACGCTCTCGGTCGATGACGCAGCCAGGATTATCGACGCATTGAAACAACGCTTCCCTACTATCCAAGGCCCGAAAAAAGACGACATCTGCTACGCCACGCAAAATCGCCAAGACGCGGTGAAAGTGCTGGCGCAGCAATGCGATGTGGTGATCGTGGTCGGCTCGCCCAATAGCTCCAATTCAAATCGCCTGCGTGAAGTGGCGCAAAACCTCGGCGTACCGGCCTATATGATTGATAGCGCCAATCAACTTGAATCGGATTGGGTTAAAGGGAAAGTGAAAATTGGTTTGAGCGCAGGCGCGTCAGCGCCCGAAGTGTTGGTGCAAGAAGTGATCACCCGGCTTCAGGAGATGGGGGCGAGTGGAGTGAGTGAGATGGCAGGGGTTGAAGAGACTATCGTTTTCCCCTTACCTAAGAACTTATCAATCTAGAACCTATAAAGATTATTTTCTGCGTTAAAACTAGCTTAGTTCCAGCATTGGCTAACGGTCCACGTCCCACCGCTCAAACCTTTCGTACCGGTTTGGTTGATCGTGTAAATACCGCAGACATCACCTGCTTGAGCGCTGCCTGCTATTGGCGTGGCCTCGAGCGAAAAAGTGCTTACTGTTCCAGAACCAAAGGCAATGTTGTAGTACTTGGTAGCGCCGTCTTTTGGTGTTTGTGTGAACGGTAGGGAAACCGCTGCCCCCGCGTTATCTTGATCATAGCGATTGTTCTCTGTGTAAAAACGCTCCATGAATTGTGCTAGTTCTAACATGCCTGCTTTTGCATCCGCCCGGCGACCCTTGCGCAGGTGATCCTGGTAACTGGGGAAAGCAATAGCGGCCAGGATGCCGATGATAGCCACCACTACCATCACCTCAATCAAGGTAAAACCAAGAAAACGTTTCATCGATTCGACTCCTTTCGGCTATTTACTACTTACCCAGATTTCCACGATTCGGAGGC
>JAUXTZ010000324.1 GCA_030681095.1 Burkholderiales bacterium | reverse complement strand
CGATTGTCTGCGCACGGGCTGCGTCGCCTTTTGCAGGAGCGGTTTCGGCTTGGGCGGTTACGGTAACGCCTGCAAGCAGAATCAACGCCAATATTTGTTTCATGGAAAGCTCCTTAAGCTGTTCTTGTCCCAAGGGTGTTTAGATAACTTGGGGGTCAGTGAAGATTAGTAAACCCTTATTCTACCTAACTATTCCCTCTCTCGCCAAGCGCAAAATGGATTCTCATGTCGCTATTTAGCCAGCTTGAATTCGAGGTCTCGGTGCATGACCTCGTCACCTTGCCCGTGACTGCGCGCGAAATCGCCTTTGCTGGACGCTCGAACGCCGGCAAATCCAGCGCGATTAATACGCTCGCCGGGCGCAAACTGGCTTTTGTCAGCAAGACGCCGGGGCGCACACAATTGCTGAATTTCTTTCGCATCCGTGACGGCAATTATTTAGTGGATTTGCCCGGTTATGGCTATGCCGAGGTGCCGGAATCGGTGCGCAAACACTGGCAGGCGGTTTTGGCACAATACTTAGAAACACGCGCTGAGCTGGCGGGGCTGGTGCTAATTATGGATATACGTCATCCATTGACCCCGCTCGATCGGCAAATGCTGAATTGGTTTGGCCCAACCGGGCGGCCGATCCATATTCTGCTAACCAAGGCGGATAAATTATCAAAAAGCCAGGCGGGCGCGGCCTTGCGCGAGGTGCGTGCGGCTTTGCAGGAAGCCTACCCACAATGTAGCGTGCAACTGTTTTCAAGTTTGAAAAAGATTGGCGCGGAAGAAGCTGAAGCGATTATCGAGGGCTGGCTAAACGTTTCCGCTGGACAATAAAAAACCCCCGGTTAAAGGGGAACAAAAACCGGGGGCGGAACGCCTTAATGGGGATTAAGGCCCCGCTCAGGGAGGAGAAGCGGGAGACGATATCACTACCGTCTGCTTCTTATGATAGGCATGTTTTTGTTAAGTTCCAGGAATTAAGCAAAAATTTTGCCCAGGCTTTAGCTTATGGCTTTAAACATGCCGCGCAACCGGAAAGGTATAATACAAGCCATGAAAACATTAGGAAAATTCCCTTCCCGCCGCATGCGGCGCATGCGCCATGATGATTTTTCTCGGCGCTTGATGCGTGAAACGCGGCTGACGGTGGATGATTTGATCTATCCGGTATTCGTGTTGGATGGGGAAAACCGCACTGAAATAGTAGCTTCCATGCCTGGCGTCTCGCGCATAAGCCTGGATCGCTTGATCCCGGTAGCGGAGGAATGCGTGCGCCTAGGCATTCCCGCGTTGGCCTTGTTCCCGGTGATTGATGCCGGCTTAAAAAGCCTGGGCGCGGAAGAAGCTTACAACCCGAATGGCCTGGTGCCGCAGGTGGTGCGCGCCTTAAAGGCACAATTCCCGGCGCTGGGGATTATTACCGATGTCGCGCTTGACCCCTATACCAGTCACGGCCAGGACGGCCTGATCGACGCAACGGGCTATGTCGTCAATGATGCGACGGTCGCCGTCCTCAAGAAACAAGCTTTGTGTCACGCCGCAGCCGGTGCCGACATCGTCGCGCCCTCAGACATGATGGACGGACGTATCGGCGAAATTCGTAGCGCGCTGGATCAAGCCGGGCATATCCACACGCGCATCCTCGCCTATTCGGCCAAATATGCATCGAGCTTCTATGGCCCGTTTCGGGATGCGGTCGGCTCTAGCGGCAATCTGGGCGCGGGGAATAAATACACTTATCAGATGGACTGCGCGAATTCGGATGAGGCGCTATGGGAAGTGGGTCTTGATCTAAACGAAGGCGCAGACATGGTGATGATCAAACCCGGCCTGCCCTACCTCGATATCGTGCGCCGCGTGAAAGACGAATTCGGCGCGCCCACTTTCGTGTATCAGGTCAGCGGTGAATACGCCATGCTCAAGGCTGCCGCGCAAAACGGCTGGTTGAATGAGCAAGCCTGTGTATTGGAATCGCTGCTGGCGTTCAAGCGCGCCGGAGCGGATGGGATCTTGTCCTACTTCGCGCTGGATGTGGCGCGTTGGTTAAAAGCCGGTCCTTAACTACCGCGCTCCCAGGCCCGCCGTTCGCGATCAATGCGAATAATGTAGCGCTGGATCATCGCCTGGTGCGCAGCGGGGATACCTACAAAATGGCAGCCTGAGCGCAACACCAGCTCTCCGGAGCGCAGCGTGGATTGATGCAAATTTCGCACTTCCAACGTAGACACCACCGTTCCTTCTTCCGGCAGCGCGATGCGGCAAAGGGCTAGCTGTTGACCTTGTTCAAGCGTCGTCCCCGACGGCAAACCACTAATGCCGACACCGCCCACGCTGATATCCGCCACGCCTGCCTCAAACCTGGATCCACCCAGGTCCGGGATGATGCAATGCAGCGGCGCGCGCATCGGCGTCACCAGCCGGTAGTACTCTCGCCGCTGCAGTTTAAGCAAGCTGGTCGGTAGGGGCGTGCGGAAAGCCGGCCGACCTTGGTGATTCATTAATGCTATTGCTGTAGTACTAAACTGAATTTTGATGCGGTCCAAGTTCGTGACGAAGACAATTTTGTCCGCTGCCAGGGCGCGGCGATTTGCGTCTTCTTCCGAACCGCAGTCGACAATCAAATTACCCGCAGCGGAATCAACCGCTACGATCGAAGTCAAAAAAAACTCATTACCCTGCTTGAAATAGGCCGTGACCATTTCGTTCTGGCGTGACAATGCCCGCAGAATTTGGGCGATTTCCTGGCGCGAGGACACCAGATACTTGGCATACTCATCTGTGATGTTGTCGTGAAAAATGTTTATTTGTTCTGGCATGGCGCCATATCCGCGCACGAATTGATCCGTCATTGTCCCTAAAATAACTTCATACCGCTAGACATATACGCGAACGCGCCAAGCTCGAAGCTGTCGTGAAAAAATCATGATTGAATGTGCAAGCAGCAGCGCGTAGCGCCAAATTTCTAGGCGCCTTTTGTGTTCAGCACGAATTTTTGCCATAAACCTCTCGGCAAACCATCGGAATTAGTCTATAGTTTACTTCAATTACACATTGTAACATTATGAAATAATAGCGGTTGATTGATTCTGAAACCAAGTTCAAGGTGTCGTGGCGGGTGTCTATTTAGATGAAACTTATGTCTTTTGCGTGGGAATCCAGGTTTACCCTCGTCTTGCTGGCGGGGGTAGCTGCGCTGACTTTTGCGGCCATGGCGCACGCGGATGACAGCGGCACGCAACTCGCGCAACGCGTATACGACCGGGCCGATGGTAAAGACTCCACCGCGCTTACCACCATGACTTTAACCGAGGCCGGGCGTAGCCCGCGCGTGCGGCGGATGGTCAGCTACCGCTTGAAACGCAAACCGGGGGAAATAGCCGTTTTAACCCGATTTACCGAACCAGCAGACATTAGCGGTACCGGTCTGCTTACCTTGGACCACCCAACCGCCGACAGCGACCAATGGATTTATCTGCCGGCCATGGATCGGGTGCGCCGGATCAGCGCCTCGCGCAAAGGCGGGCGCTTCGTGAATTCGGAGTATTACTACGAAGACCTGCGCGACCGCAAACCCGCCCAGGACCAGCATCACATTATCCGCCGCGAGACGTTAAATGGCGTGGTGTGCGAAGTACTCGAGAGCATCCCAGTGGAAGCCGGAAACTCGGTGTATTTGAAGCGTGTAAGCTGGATCGATCCGGCGACCTTGCTGCCCCTGCAAGTTGAATACTACGAAAAAAATCTGCAAGAGCCGAGCAAGCGCATGCAAGCAAAAAAAACCGGGAAGGTACAAGGCTATTGGATCGTGCTCGACAGCACCATAACCGATCTGGCGAGTGGCAACCAAACCCGTCTGACCCTAGACAAAATCGTTTTCGACCGACGCCTGCCGGCGCAGTTATTCACCACCCAGGCCTTGGAAGATGAAAGTGTCGAGGAAGAATACCGGCCATAAACCGCCAGGATAACGAGGAAACCCATGCACGCACATCTGAAGCTTGCCGCCTTACTCACTACCACGCTATTTACGCTTTCCAACGTCGGCTTCGCCGCAAGCGACGAGTTGGACGATGTGCCTGCTCCTAAAACCAGCAAACGCAAAGCCAAATCCTCTGCCGCCAAAAGCGTGACCTTTAAGATCGATAAAATTCAAGCGGAAACGGGGATGTTCCTCGACGATGCTGCGCCGGATTCCAACAACTATCTGCATGCCGCCGTCAGCATGAATTGGCAACCCAACCGGCAATGGGAATTCCAGCTCGGCGCACGCTTCGATGGCTATTGGCAAACCGGCACGCCGGATTTTGACCGGGTGCGCGCCGACTACACGGAAAATTTCCTGCGCT
>JAUXTZ010000310.1 GCA_030681095.1 Burkholderiales bacterium | reverse complement strand
CTGCTAGTGAGCTATCGCTCACTGTCTGATCGGGATAATCAGGAACAGCGCATCTTGGAACCGCATGCGCTGGTCGACACCGGCATCCGCTGGCATGTGCGCGCGTATTCTGATGCGACTTATGATTTTAGAGACTTCGTCTTATCGCGATTTACCCAAGCGACTTGCTTGAACGAGCCAGCCGAGTCGAACGTGGAATTCGACGATGATTGGGTGGAATTGGTGTGCTTGAAGCTCGGGCCCCACGCCGATCTCGACGCACCCAAACGCGAGAGCCTGTTGCTGGATTATGGCGCGAGCGGCGAGGTGATCGAGGTCAACGTCCGCCGCGCCTTGATTGGCTATGTGCTGCAACGCTTAAGCGTGGATACGACCCGGGATCACTCGATGAACCCAAACGCCTATCAATTGATGCTGCTCAACCGGGATGAAATCGAGCCGTTTGCGGCTTGGGCGTTTCTTTAACCTTTTTGAGTTGACCCCATTTATACCCGACGTTACCGCTTAGGCTAGAAATTAGAATTCATCGGGCACCGAACTTATTTACTCCCGCCCCCTTCACGTTTTTTCATTTCTTCAATTTCCCGCATCATGTCCTCAATCAGATCCACGGCTTTGACCAAGGCCGTTTCCGCTGCGAGCGCTTTCCTGAATACGCTAGCCCGTTTCAAATCCTGCAGGGCAGCGCGAAGTGCCGCGAGTTTCTCTCTCATCATTTCACTCCACGTAGTCGCACACGCTTCAAAACCAACACAACGGACTAAGCAGTAACGGCTTCGCCTTCGATCATCCGCAACACCCCCTGCAGCGCAGCCACCACGGCCTGCCGCCGCACGGCGGTGCGATCACCCTGGAAGTGAAACGATTGCGATAGCCCAGCACCGCTGCGCGTGGCCCACGCCATGCACACCGTGCCCACAGGTTTATTCGGGGTTCCACCACCCGGCCCGGCGATGCCACTGATCGCCAGCGTGATGCCCGCGCGGCTGTGCTTCAAAGCGCCTGCCGCCATTTCGCGCACAGTCTGCTCACTCACCGCGCCGAATTCGGCCAAGGTGTTCGCTGCGACGCCGAGCATCTCTTGTTTGGATTCGTTGGTGTAGGTGATGAAGCCGCGGTCGTACCAGTGCGAGCTGCCGGCCACCGAGGTCACCGCTTCGCCCACCCAGCCGCCGGTGCAAGATTCGGCGCTGGCAAGCATCATGCCGCGGCTTTTCAATGCCGCGCCGACTTGCTCCGCAATGAGGTTCAAATCATCCATTCCAAGCCTTTGATCAGCGCGATGCTATACACCGCCGCCAGCGCATCGTCGAACATGACGCCGAAGCCGTTCTTGATGTGCGTGTCGAAATAGCGAATCGGAAATGGCTTCCACACATCGAAGAGGCGGAAGATGAAAAACGCGGCGATAAACCAGAGCCAGGTGTGCGGCGTGAAATACAGGATCGCGAGGAAGGCCACGATCTCGTCCCACACAATGCCACCATGATCGGCAATGCCCAGCGCGCGGCCGGTGGCGTGACTGGCCCACACGCCGATTACGAATAGTCCGAACAACAAGGCGAAATAGGCAACCGGGTTCAGCGCCAGCAAATAGATCAAGCCATATATCGGGAACGCGGCCAAGGTACCGGCCGTGCCCGGCGCGAATGGGCTCAAGCCACTACCAAAACCGAAGGCAATGAAATACGCCGGGCGGCTCAAAATAAATTTCAAATCAGGCGAAGTGATCAAAACCTTGTTCCTTGAGGGTGAGCGGGTGGTTGTTTTCGTCGAGCACGATCAGCTCGCGTTGGCGGGTGATTTCGCCGATAGAGGTGAGTGGTAATTTCAGGCGGCGACCCAAGCGCACAATTGCCTCGCGCTGTTTGGCCGGCGCGGTGAAGCACAACTCGTAATCATCGCCCCCAGCCAGCACCGCGTTGCGCGCGACAGCGTCATGCAAATAGCCGCGCATATTTTCCGATACCGGAAGCTGAGCGACGCGAATCTCGGCGCCGACGCCGGACATCTCCAGAATATGCCTCAAGTCAGCCAGCAGGCCATCGGAGATATCGATTGCGCTATGCGCCAACTCTAATAATTTTTGCCCAAGTTTTACGCGCGGTGTCGGCGCATGCAAGCGCGGCAACAGCACGGCCGCATCATGCGGCGCGATTTGGATTCGGCGTTGCAAATACGCCAGCACCAAGGCCGCATCGCCCAAGTTGCCCGAGACCCAAATCTCATCGCCGACCTTTGCGCCCGAGCGACGCAAGGCTTGGCCTTTCGCCACTTCGCCCAAAATGGTCACGGAAAGCGTCAGCGGCCCCTTGGTAGTATCGCCGCCGATCAGCGCCACGCCAAATTCGTCGGCAAGCGCGAACCAGCCCTCGGCGAAACGCGCTAGCCAACGCTCATTCACCTCCGGCAACGCAATCGACAATAAGGCCCAGCGCGGTGTCGCGCCCATGGCTGCCATGTCGGAGAGATTGACCGCCAGCGCTTTGTGGCCCAAGTTAAAAGGATCGTCATCAAGCAGGAAATGCCGGCCGGCCAGCAACATGTCTGTGGAAACCACCAGTTCACGCCCGGCCGCGACACGCACCAACGCCGCATCGTCGCCCACCCCCAGCACCGTGCGCGCGGCGGGGCGGGTGAAATAATTTCTGATGAGGTCGAATTCGGAAGGCATGGTAAGAATTGTACTTCGGCTTACGTCGTAGCGCCGGCATCCTTGCCGGCATGCCGGCTGGAAGCCGGCGCTACAAAAACGAGCCGCACACCACTAGCGCGTACGGGATTCGTGTGGTCGTACGGCTGGCAGCAATTTATCCAACACCCCGTTCACGTATTTGTGGCCATCGGTGCCGCCGTAAGATTTTGCCAGTTCCACTGCTTCGTTGATCACGACACGGTAAGGCACATCGGGGCAATGCAGGGCTTCGTATGCGCCGATTAACAGCACGGCGGACTCAATTGGGGATAGTTCGGCGAGCTTGCGGTCGAGGTAAGGCGTGACCGCTGCTTCTAGTGCAGCGGCTTCTTGCACCACACCGTTGAGCAAGATCAGGAAATACTTGTCGTCGATGTTGGAATAGCCTTCTTCATCGCGTAAATGTAGGGCAATGCTGGCGGCGTCATTGCCGCTCAGCTTCCACTCGTAGAGCGCTTTGAGCGCGAATTCGCGCGCTTTGCGGCGGCTTTTTTTCATATCGATCGACCTGGTTCTTTAAAGAGCAATGGTTGCAACTACAGCGGTTAAAAAGTTTCCTAAATCCGCTTCAACAAATTCGCCATCTCCACCGCGACCAACGCGCAGTCGGCGCCTTTGACTTCCATGCGCGCCAGCGCTTGGTCGTCGGTATCGGTGGTGAGGATGCCGTTGGCGATGGGTACACCGGAGTCCAATTGCACTTGGGTGATGCCGGTGCCCGATTCATTGGCCACCAATTCGAAGTGGTAAGTATCGCCGCGCACCACCGCGCCGAGTGCGATCAAGGCATCGTAGTTATCGCTCAAGGCCATTTTCAACAGCACCAGCGGCACTTCCAGCGCGCCCGGCACGGTCACCAGCGTCACGTCGGTTTGCTGCACGCCCAGCTTATCCAGTTCCGTTACACAACTGCCGAGCAAGCCTTCGCCGATATCGACATTGAAACGGCTCATCACGATGCCGATGCGCAGCCCTTTGCCATTCAGATCTTTTTCATATTCAGTGATGCCGTCGTATTTCTTTACCATGGGATTACCTCACTCTTCTATATTGGTTGCTTGGGCCCAATCCTGGGGCAGCACATAGCCGCACACTTCGAGGTCGAAACCCTCCAAGCTCGGCATTTTGCGCGGCGCGGCCAGCAGCCGCATCTTGCGCACATTCAGATCGCGCAAGATCTGCGCGCCGATACCATAATCGCGCAAGTCCACTTTGGTCGAGGGTTTATGCGCGGCGTGTTCGATGCGCGCCAGCAGGCTTTCGGTCGATTCCGGACGGCGGAAAAATACCACCACACCGGACGGTGCTTCGCTGATGGCTTGCAGCGCTTGATGCACATTCCATGAATGGGGGCTGCCTGCATCATCCAGGAAGTCGATCACCGACAGTGGCTCATGCACCCGAACCAAAGTTTCTTCTTCCGGTTGGATCGTGCCTTTCACCATCGCCAAGTGCAATTCATTCGACGTCTTATCGCGATAGGCAATCAGTTGAAATTCACCATATACCGTTTCCACCCGGCGCTCGGCCACGCGCTCGACCAGCATCTCGTTTTGCGAGCGGTAGTGAATCAAATCGACGATGGTGCCGATTTTCAAGCCATGTTCTTTTGCAAATACGATCAAATCCGGCAGACGCGCCATGGTGCCGTCGTCTTTGAGAATCTCGCAGATCACGGACGCTGGCTCCAGGCCCGCAAGCGCGGATAAATCACACCCCGCCTCGGTATGCCCGGCGCGCACCAACACGCCACCTGGTTGCGCGCGTAACGGGAAAATA
>JAUXTZ010000307.1 GCA_030681095.1 Burkholderiales bacterium | reverse complement strand
ATCACGTCATAAGCCGCTTGGTTCAGATCGATCACCACATCGTCCCAGCCGCCTACCAGCAATAGCGTGGGGGCGCCGACCTGGCGTAGGGCTTCTGCGCCAGCCATATCGGGCCGGCCACCGCGTGAAACCACGGCGCTGATGGCCGCACCCATATTTGCGGCCGCTTGCAAGGCTGCCGCCGCGCCGGTGCTGGCGCCGAAGTAGCCAATCGGCAATCCCTTCACGCGTGGGTCTTGTTGCAACCAAGCGGTGGCCACAGTTAGCCGCCGCGTGAGCAGCGCGATATCGAAGCGCACCGCATAGGTTTTGTCTTCTTCCGCGGTGAGCAGATCCATCAGCAAGGTACCGATACCGGCCTGACGCAGCACTTTGGCCACGTAGTTGTTGCGCGGACTTAAACGGCTGCTGCCGCTGCCGTGGGCGAACAAGACGATACCCTGCGCGTTCGCGGGTACTTCCAGCATGCCTTCGATGATGGCCGGGCCATCGGGGATGTGGACGAGTTCGCTGAACGCTTGATTCGACATGGCAGCTCTTTAGGAGGCGCGGGCCATGTGCATCGCCACCGGAATGCGGCGTGGCCCAAACTGCCGGCTTAGTTCGAAGTGTTGGAAGCGGCCGGCGATCTTGGTCTGGCATTGCGGGCAGTGGCCCGTGTCGGTCAGACGATAATCTTTGATCTGATACCAATCACGCACGATCAGCGGTGTCTTGCACGCGGGGCAGAACGTGGTGTCGCCTTTGATGTTGTGGATGTTGCCGGTGTAAACGTAATGCAGGCCCGCGCGCAGCGCGATTTCGCGTGCCCGCACCAAGGTGGAAGGCGGCGTGGCAGGTATATCGGGCATTTTGTAATCCGGGTGGAAGGCGGAAAAATGTAGCGGCACATCCGGGCCGAGTTCCTTCGCGATCCATTGCGAGAGTGCGGTGATTTCCTCATCCGAGTCGTTTTTGCCGGGGATGAGCAGGGTGGTGATCTCCAGCCACACATCGGTCTCGCGCTTGAGATAGACCAGCGTATCCAGCACCGGCTGCAGGTGCGCGCCGGTAAGCTTGACGTAAAACTCGTCGGTGAAAGCTTTGAGATCGACGTTGGCTGCATCCATTTTGGCGTAGAACTCGCGCCGTGCCTGGTCGTGTATGTAACCGGCGGTCACGGCGACCGTCTTGATGCCGAGCTTGTGGCATTCGTCGGCGACATCCATCGCATACTCGGCGAAAATCACCGGGTCGTTGTAGGTGAAAGCCACGCTCTTGCAGCCGTGGCTTTGGGCGGCGAGCGCGATCTCTTTCGGCTTGGCTTGATCCATCAAGCGATCCATTTCGCGTGATTTGCTGATGTCCCAGTTTTGGCAGAATTTGCATGCCAGGTTGCAGCCGGCGGTGCCGAAGGAAAACACGCTGCTACCAGGATAAAAATGCGCCAGCGGCTTTTTCTCGATCGGGTCAATGCAAAAACCCGAGGAGCGGCCATAGGTGGTGAGAATCATCTCGCCGCCTTGCATCTTGCGCACGAAGCAGGCGCCGCGCTGGCCTTCGTGCAGCTTGCAGTCGCGTGGGCATAGATCGCATTGAATGCGGCCATCGTCGAGCTTGTGCCACCAGCGGCCGGGATAATGGGAATCAGTGGTCATGCCTGCTTTACCTCGCGTGTGGGTTCGGGCTCTTTCCATTTGCTCACGGTGTAGCGCGACAGCCGCACACTCTCGGCCCAGAAATCGGCGGTCAGCCCAGCTTTGCGCTTCAAATGCGCCATAAAGGTTTGCGGATCGGGCAGTTGTTCCCATACCTGGGGTAAGAAAGTGCTGCGGTAATGGCGATACTCGAACACGATGCCATCAATGTGCGGCCGCAGTTGCGCTAGCGCGTCTTGCTCGTCGTTGAACGTCAGCGCTTCGCTGGTGGAAAGCAGCGATATTTCTACCCGCGTCAGTTCGAGTTCGCTTCGCTCCAGGGGCATGAAGCGCGGATCTTGAAAGGCGGCGGCAAGCGCGTTCGCTTTTACGTCCAGCACCAGCGGCCGATGGGCTTCCAAGCTGCCAATGCAGCCGCGCAGTTCACCCGCTTGGGTGAGCGTAACAAAAGTGGCGCCAGGGTGATGCAGCCAGGGGGCATCCGCTTCAGCGGTGATTGGCCGCCCTAAGGCCGTGGAAATTTCGGCACGGGCGATGGTGAGCAGGCAAGCGCCTTGATCAATGGGCATGGGGTGTTCCCTCGACGAAAGCAAAGGCGGCGTAGCCCACCACATGATCGCGATCGCCGGCTGTGTCGCCCGAGTTGCGCAGATCGATTAGCTCAGGGTTTAAGCCATGGCGTTGGGCTGCGAGCAGCAGGCCGTTCACCGGCGTGCCGCCGCAGGCTTGCTCATGGTTGATACCGGTTTGCAGACCGAGAATCATGTGGGTGGTTTGCTCATCGACACGCTGCGCCACGGCATAGGGCAGGTAGTGCGACAGGTCAGAACTGATCACGATCAGCGTTTCCGGGCCGCCCCACAGGCGCTCCAGCACTTCTGCCACGGCCTCGGCGGAGGTGTCGCCCACCACTAGCGGGATCAGGCTGAATTCGCCCAATACTTTTTGCAGGAAGGGTAATTGCACTTCCAAGGAATGTTCCATCGCGTGGGCGGCCGCGCTCACCGACACTTGCTGCAGATCGCGAATCGCATCGATGCCGGCTTGATCAATTGCCACCAGGCCCAACGGTGTGGCGAAGTGATCGGCTTCGGGCAAGGCCAAGCCACGCACCGGCACGCGGTGCGCCGGGCCGAGCAGCACCACACGCTTGATCGTGCCGCGGCCAGGCACCAGGCGCTGATAGGCGCTAGCGGCAATAGGACCGGAATAGACATAGCCGGCATGCGGTACAATGACCGCTTTCGGCAAGGGTCCATTAGCTGCCGTTATATCTCCCAGCATGGCATCGAGATCGCGGCTTAAAACTTGCCCGTTGCCCGGATAAAACGCGCCGGCCACCGCAGCGGGACGAATCTGACTCATGGTGCAATACTCCAAATTAATTAATAGTTTAAATGGGCGCTGCTGCGCCGCATTTCAAGTCATTTATGATTTACTTTTTAAGTATAGTCAGCCAAACGAAAAATGAACGCCCCAGAACGCTGTTTCGCATTAATTCCCGCCGCCGGCAGCGGCAGCCGCATGGGCGCCGAGCTACCCAAGCAATACCTGGAAATCGCCGGTGCGCCGATGTTGCAGCATGCGGTGCGAGCGCTGTGCGCGCATCCCAAAATCGAACAGGTTTTCGTTGTGTTAGCGGATGATGATGCCCATTTTGCAAGCTACGACTGGACGCCCTTTGATGCCAAATTGCGACGGCTTTATTGCGGCGGGGCGACGCGTGCCGAAAGCGTGTTGAATGGCTTGCGCGCCATCGACCCGGTGTCGCAGCCGGAGGATTGGGTGCTGGTGCACGACGCGGCGCGACCGTGCTTGGCGCAAGCCCACCTCGATGCTTTGATCTCCGAGCTATCGAAAGATGAAGTGGGCGGCCTGCTGGCGGTGCCAGTGGCGGATACCTTGAAGCGCGCCGATGCAAGCGCACGAGTCATTGCCACCGAGCCACGCGAAAACTTATGGCAAGCCCAAACCCCGCAAATGTTCCGCCATGGCTTGCTCTTGCGCGCTTTGGAAACACTCGGTACCGACACCCCCACCGACGAAGCGCGAGCCATCGAGCATCTAGGGCTGAAGCCAAAATTAGTGGTGTGCGATGCGACCAACTTGAAGGTAACCTTTCCGCAGGATTTGCAGCTTGCGGAATTAATTTTGGGCGGCAGGAAAGAATAATGAGAATCGGACAAGGTTTCGACGTACATGCCCTGGTAGCGGGGCGCAAGCTCATCATCGGCGGGGTGGATATCCCCTTTCACTTAGGCTTGCTGGGTCACTCCGACGCCGACGTGTTGTTGCATGCCATTTGCGATGCGCTACTCGGTGCGGTTGCGCTGGGCGATGTCGGCCAGCATTTCCCCGACTCGGATCCACGCTACAAAGGTATCGATAGCCGCGCCTTGCTGCGGCAGGTGGTGAAGCTGGTGGCCGAGCAGGGCTTTCGCGTCGCGAATCTGGATGCGACCATCATCGCGCAGGCGCCGAAGATGGCGCCGCACATTCCGGCCATGGTTGCCAATATCGCCGCCGATTTAGGTGTCGCGCCGGCTGCCATCAATGTGAAGGCGACCACCACCGAGCAACTCGGTTTCACCGGACGTGGCGAGGGCATAGCAGCGCAAGCAATCTGTTTGTTGGGGCCGATTTGAGCCCTGAACCCGTCCGGCTGTTTTTTGCATTGTGGCCGGAAGCGAGTCTGCAACAGGCGCTGTATGAAGCTGGCAACAAGCTCTACCAGCGCTGCGGCGGTCGCCGCACTCGGCGCGAGAACATTCATTTGACCTTGGCTTTTTTGGGCGCGGTAGAAGCAGATCGTTTGCAGCGCATCACGGATGTGGCAGATCAGATCACGCTGCCGGCTTTCGATATGCTGTTCACCCGTTTGGGCTGGTGGCGACAGAATCAGGTGGCGTGGGCCGCTACAGATGAGACGCCGCGCTCACTCATTGATTTGGTTAAGCAGTTGCAGTTGGGTTTGAGCGCGGAGGGTTTTAAATTCGACGAGCGCCGGTTTCAAGCCCATGTCACGCTACTGCGCAAAGCCAATTGTCCACCGGGTTTGATCGAAAGCCCGCCGATACTGTGGCAAGCAAAAGATTTCGTATTAGTGCGCTCCACCCTGCACGAGGGCGGGCCGCATTATGCGATTGTGAAGCGCTGGCCGTTGCAGCCAAAAGCTGATTAAAGATAAATGCAGTGCTCCAAGTACTTGCCAATTTCGCGATCAGTGGCGGCAGTGTAGTCCTTGTCCAGCGTATCGCTGGTTAAGGTCGAGACTTGATCCGGTAGCCGCGCTTTTAAAATGCCCAAAAAGGGCGATCCCGCCACCAGAATCAGGCGCTCGTATTTGTTTTGTCCTCGTCCATGTTCCAGGGTGCGTGCGATCTCTAGCGCAAAGTGTTCGGCTTCGTTCTGCTTCGGGTCGGTGGCTTGTTGGCGCGAGGCATGGCCATTGCCCACGCCTGGCACATAACCGGCGCGGTCCGACACCAACTCGGAGCCCTTCATTCGGCTTTCTGGGTGATCGAATTCGGAAACCAGCTTTAACCCTTTGCCGATCCCGGTGTTTTCATACAAACGTGCGCGTGCTGCATTGGCAACCAAAATCCAAGTAGTGCTCATAATCCAAATCTCCCTTTTAATAAAAATAACTTCAATTTAAAGCTAGCATTTGAACGGGGAGAGTCAAGACATCGTTGTCCTGAATAGCTATTTCCCCAGGCTGGATAAGAACTCGTGAGCAAGTTCGGCAAAGCCGGTGAGAGAGATGTCGGTTGGGTGCAGCACCGTCGCCTGATCAAGCTGCGGATAGTGTTTAAGCGTAGAACGGTGATAGGCCGGGTCGTAGTGGCTCTCCAGCATGTCGAGCACGAATTCGTCCCAGTGCCCGGCATGGGCGAGCGTGTTCCAATGCACCAAACGTTCTTTACTATGCAGATCTTTGAGGCAGGCGACTTTTTCCAGCAGGCTGTGCGGGTCGGCGATGAAGTGGGCGTATTCTTCCTTCAGTAGCTGTACCCGCTGTGCGCTCGCCACTTCCAATGTCACGCAGTGGCCTTGCTGCCACATGCGCTCGATCAGCGCATCGGGTACGCGCAGTTGGCCGACTTTTTTGCTTTCTGCTTCCACATAGACCGGCTTGGCCGGATCGAAATGCCGTAGCTGATGCCAGATTTGGCTATCGAACATTTTTTGTGTCGGTTGCGGCGCATCGGGCAGATTGCCCAGCACCGAGCCGCGATGCGCGGCGAGTTGTTCCAAGTCCAATACCTGGCCGCCGGCTGTGGCAAGCGCTTGCAGAAAGCGGCTTTTACCCGAGCCGGTTGGCCCGCACACCACTTCAAACTGAAAGGCCTGTGGCAGGGTGGCGAGGTCTTCCATCACGCGGCGCCGGTAGGCTTTGTAGCCGCCCTCCAGTCGCGCCACTTTCCAGCCGATCTCGCTCAAGATATGCGCC
>JAUXTZ010000298.1 GCA_030681095.1 Burkholderiales bacterium | reverse complement strand
CTCCAGCGCATCGTATTTTCTCGCCGCCGGCGCCATTGGCGGTGGGCCGGTGCGTGTGGAAGGCGTGGGCCGTGCCAGTATCCAGGGCGATGTGCGTTTCGCGGAAGTGTTGCAACAGATGGGCGCCACCCTCACCCTAGGTGAGCATTGGATTGAAGCCTCGGGTAGCGGACGGCTGAAGGCCATCGATGTCGATTTGAACCATATCCCCGACGCGGCAATGACCATCGCGGTAGCTGCGCTATTTGCCGACGGTACCACTACGCTACGCAACATCGGTAGCTGGCGCGTCAAGGAAACCGACCGCATTGCTGCCATGGCCGCCGAGTTGCGCAAGGTGGGGGCGACCGTAGAAGAAGGGCCGGATTTCATTCGCATTACCCCTCCTTCAGCGCTCATCCCTCATGCAGAGATTGATACTTATGATGACCACCGTATAGCGATGTGTTTTTCCCTGGTCGCCCTGGGTGGCGTGCCAGTGCGCATCAATGATCCCAAGTGTGTAGCCAAGACTTTCCCAGAATATTTTGAGGTATTTCAACGCCTTGCGCGGTCTTCTGTAGCCGTGATCGCGATTGATGGCCCCTCCGCTTCCGGTAAGGGAACCGTGGCCCAGCGGGTAGCCGAACAGTTGGGGTTTCACTTTCTGGATAGCGGAGCGCTATATAGATTAGTGGCCTTGGCGGCGGTTAAAGACGGTATCGCATTCGACGACGAAGCGCGCCTGGCCGGGCTTGCCGCCAGCTTGGATGTACGTTTCGAAGGCGGGAATATTTACCTTAAAAATGAAAATGTTACCGATTTAATTCGGGCAGAGGATATCGGTAATGGCGCCTCAAAAGTGGCGGCTTTGCCGCAGGTGCGTGCCGCCTTGCTGGAACGGCAACGCGCCTTTCGTCAGGCACCTGGTTTGGTGGCGGATGGGCGTGACATGGGATCGGTGGTATTTCCCGATGCAGGCACCAAAATCTTCCTCACCGCGAGCGCTGAAGTACGGGCCGAAAGACGCTATAAACAGTTGATCGAAAAAGGCTTGTCTGCTAATATCCCAACTCTTTTGCAGGACATTCAGGCGCGCGACGAGCGCGACAGTAATCGAAGTGTCGCCCCCCTGCAGCAAGAAGCGGATGCCAGTATGTTGGACACCAGTGGCCTCACCATCGAACAAGCGGTGGCGGAAGTGCTGAAACAGTTCCACGGCCAGCGCCGCAAATAGGTGTCATCAGTCGGCGTTATTGGTTATTTAATTTAACCGAGTAACGAGAACAAGCAGCAAAGGGTGCAGGCGACCGCCGATCATCACCCAGCGCACTTATCCATCCGATTGTTGACGATGATGAACTAACGCCGTCTCCGGACGGGAAAATAGAGTAAACCCCATGATTGCAGCGACCCCCGTATCTACTGGCAGCGAAGGTTTCGCCGCCATGTTTGAAGAAAGCCTATTGCGCCAAGAGATGCGCGCAGGCGAATTGATTACCGCAGAAGTCATCTCCGTTGATGGCGGCGAAGTGGTTGTGAACGCAGGTTTGAAATCCGAGAGCGTGATTGCCGCATCGGAATTTTGCAATGACCGCGGAGAACTCGAAGTAAAAGTCGGTGATTTCGTCACCGTGGCGATTGAGCAATTGGAAGACGGTTATGGCAACACCAAGCTCTCGCGTGAAAAAGCCAAGCGCCTAGCCGCCTGGAACGATCTGGAACAAGCGATGGAAAGCAACGCCATCGTGTCGGGCATGGTGACCGGCCGCGTCAAGGGCGGTCTCACGGTGATGGTGAATGGTATTCGTGCCTTCCTCCCCGGTTCGCTGGTCGATACGCGTCCGGTCAAAGACACCACGCCGTATGAAAACAAAGAACTCGAATTCAAAGTCATCAAACTCGACAAGAAGCGCAACAACGTTGTGGTATCGCGCAAGGCTGTGCTGGAAGCGACCCAAGGCGCTGAGCGTCAAGCCCTGATGGAGAATCTGAAAGAGGGTTCGATCGTCAAAGGCATCGTCAAGAACATCACCGATTACGGCGCATTCGTGGATCTGGGTGGTATCGATGGCTTGCTCCACATCACCGATTTGGCTTGGCGTCGCGTCAAGCATCCGTCCGAAGTGCTGACGGTGGGCGATGAAGTGGAAGCCAAAATTCTCAAGTTCGATCAAGAAAAGAACCGCGTTTCGCTCGGTATGAAGCAGTTGGGTGACGATCCGTGGGTCAATATTGCTCGCCGCTACCCGCAAGGCACGCGCCTGTTCGGCAAAGTCACCAACCTGACCGATTACGGCGCATTCGTCGAAATCGAAGCCGGTATCGAAGGCTTGGTACACGTGTCCGAAATGGATTGGACCAACAAGAACGTCCACCCGGCCAAAGTCGTGCAGTTGGGCGATGAAGTCGAAGTGATGATTCTTGAAATTGACGAAGAGCGCCGCCGTATTTCGCTCGGCATGAAACAGTGCCAAGCCAATCCTTGGGATGAATTTGGCGCCAACCACAAAAAAGGCGACAAAGTCGCAGGCCAAATCAAATCCATCACCGACTTCGGTATTTTCGTCGGCTTGCCCGGCAACATCGACGGCTTGGTGCATTTGTCCGACCTTTCATGGAGCCTTCCCGGCGAAGAAGCCGTGCGTAACTTCAAGAAGGGCGATGACGTCGAAGCCGTGGTGCTGGCGATTGACCCGGATAAAGAGCGTATTTCCCTCGGCATCAAACAGCTTGATAGTGATCCGTTCAACGGCTATGCCGCAACCCACGAAAAGGGTTCAGTGGTGAAGGGTGTGGTGAAGTCACTCGACGCTAAAGGCGCTATTGTGGTGATTGATGGCGATGTCGAAGGCTATTTGCGCGCTTCCGAAGTCTCACGTGATCGCGTCGAAGATATTCGTACCCATCTCAAAGAAGGCGACGAAGTTGAAGTGATGATCATCAGCGTGGATCGTAAAACGCGCAGCATCAGCTTATCGATCAAGGCCAAGGAGGCCACCGAAGCTTCCGAAGCGATGCAGAAAATGGCGACAGATCATGGCGCCGCCAGTGCAGGTACGACCAACTTGGGTGCATTGCTGAAGGCCAAGATGGACACTAAAAACACCGAGCAATCTCAGTAATAAAACGAAGGGGAGCCGTTCATGACCAAATCGGAACTCATTCTGAGGCTGTCAGCGCGTTATCCGCAGCTGGTGGCCAAAGATGCAGAACTGGCGGTTAAGACGATATTGGACGCCATGGGCAAGAGCTTGGCGCAGGGGCAGCGTATCGAGATTCGCGGCTTTGGTAGTTTTAGCTTGAACTACCGTCCGCCGCGCATCGGGCGCAATCCCAAAACCGGTGGCCGCGTTGAAGTGCCGGCGAAGTATGTCCCACATTTCAAGGCCGGCAAGGAGCTGCGCGACCGAGTCGACCAGCCGTCCGATACCGAGGCGGTTCCCGCCGCGTAATTGGTATTTGATGTATAAAGATTGGGCGGCAGCATCTCGCGATGGTGCCGCCTTTTTTATGTTTTAAGGCCAAGTAAGCACGGATACATACAGATAAACTCCTGTGTATATCCGTTGCTATAAAAGGTTTTCATTGAAGCTGCTTTTCCTACGATTTTTTGCTCCGATCATTGGCCTGGCGCTGTTCTTGGCTGCGCTGGGTTTCGCGGTGAAGAATAGCGAGCTGGTCACGCTGCATTATTATTTGGGCATGGTGTGGCAAGCGCCGCTGGTGGTGGTGGTGTTCGTGGCGTTCGCACTAGGGGCGGTGGCAGGGGTGGCGGCGAGTTTCAGTTATTTTTATCGCCAGCGGCGCGAGATACTGGGCCTGAAACGCGAATTGCGCAGCCGGATGCCGGCCAAGGGCGAGGAGTAGCGCGCGATGGAATTTGAATATTGGTGGCTGCTCGCGTTTCCCTTGTTTTTTATGCTCGGCTGGTTAGCTGCGCGCATCGATATCAAACACATTGTCTCTCAATCCAAACAGCTGCCCGAGTCCTATTTCAAGGGCTTGAATTTTCTGTTAAACCAGCAGCCGGACAAAGCCATCGAAGCTTTTACCGAAGCTGCGAAGGCCGATACCGAGACGGTCGAGTTGCATTTCACCTTGGGTGGCTTGTTTCGCCGGCGCGGGGAAATGGATCGCGCGATTCACCTGCATCAAGCATTAGTCGATCGCCCCGACCTCGGGCACGAGCAGCGGCTTGTTGCTCAATTCGAACTCGGCCAAGATTTTCTTGCTGCGGGCTTGCTCGATCGCGCAGAGCTAATATTTAAGACGCTGGCGGAAACCCACTACGCAGAGCAGGCACTGCGTTTTCTGATGGAAATTTTCGTGCAGGAAAGAGAGTGGCAGCAAGCAATCGCCACGGCGGAGCAATTAGCTACACATACCAATCAGCCGCATCAAATCGAGATCGCGCATTTTATGTGTGAGCTGGCAAGCAACGAGGCGGTTGCTGGCCGGTATGAAGCAGCCCATCAGTATTTGGACCAAGCGCTTAGCATCAATCGGCGCAGTGTGCGCGCCAGCCTATTGCTGGGGGAATTCGAGGCAGCGCAGGGACGGCACGAAGAGGCGTTGGCGATCTGGCGTCGTATTGAATCGCAGCAGCCCGACTTTCTACCGCTGGTCGCGGCAAAGATGCTGGCCTCGTTCAAAGCCCTGGGCCGCACGGCGGAGGGATTGGCGCTGCTCAAGCACTATTTGGAGAAATATGCGTCGATCGATATGTTGAACGTGGTCTATCAAGCCACGCTCGAAAACGAAGGGATCGCAACGGCCTATCCCCTGGTGCGTGCGGAGTTGCAGCGCCATCCCACCTTGCAAGGATATGAAAAACTACTGGAGGCGCAATTGTTCGACGTCCCGGCAGAACAGCGCCAGCATGTGCAGTCGGTCAAAAATCTGATTCATCAGCACAGCCAACGCCTCGCCTATTATCAATGCGCGAGCTGCGGCTTCAAGGCACGGCAGTTTTTCTGGCATTGCCCGGCCTGCACCGGATGGGAAACTTTTCCGCCGCGCCGCATTGAGGAAACCAGCACATGAGCGATCCCCGCATTATTGTTGCGCTTGACTATGCCTCCGCCGCAGAAGCGCAGCAGTTGGTTGCACGCTTGGATCCCGCACGCTGTAAATTGAAGGTGGGTAAAGAGTTATTTGTGTCGGCCGGCCCAGCTTTTGTCGCGGGCTTGGTGGATCAAGGCTACGGCGTGTTTCTCGATCTAAAGTTTCACGATATTCCTAACACCGTGGCGGCGGCGTGTCGCGCGGCCGCCAAGCTCGGCGTATGGATGCTCAATGTGCATGCCCTGGGTGGCCATGCTATGCTCAGCGCCGCGCGCGAAGCGGTGGAATGCGTTGCGGCCAGGCCCATTTTGATTGCCGTGACCGTGCTCACCAGCATGCAAGATGAAGATCTTGCCGAAGTAGGCGTGATGGGCACCACGCAGGAGGCAGTGTCGCGCTTAGCGCAGCTTTCACATCGTTGCGGCTTGGATGGCGTGGTGAGCTCGGCACGCGAAGTGGCGCAACTCCGGCGCGAACGCGGCGCGTCATTCTTACTGGTCACGCCGGGTATCCGCCCACTGCTGGCGGCAAGCGGCGATCAGGCGCGTGTGGCGACGCCACGCGAGGCGATACAAAACGGCGCGAGCTATCTGGTGATTGGACGGCCGATCACCCAAGCACTGGACCCGCTGGCGGCACTGGCGGCGATTCAGCGTGAAATCGACACTAAATAAAGAGAAAAGAAAAATGAAAGTCACGATTATCGGTACCGGTTATGTCGGCTTAGTCACTGGTACCTGTCTTGCCGAGGTGGGGAACGAGGTGATGTGCCTCGACCTTGATGCACGCAAAATAGATATGCTCAAGCAGGGCGGCATCCCGATTTACGAGCCGGGCCTGCAAGACATGGTGCAGCGCAACGTCGCCGCCGGCCGCTTGCATTTCACGACCAACGTAGAAGAAAGCGTGGCTTTCGGCACGGTGCAATTCATCGCAGTCGGCACCCCGCCTGACGAGGACGGCTCGGCCGACTTGCAATATGTGGTTGCAGCGGCACGCAATATCGGCCGCCACATGACCGATTATCGCGTCATCGTGGACAAATCCACGGTGCCGGTGGGCACGGCGGACATAGTGCGCGCAGCGGTGCAGGAAGAGTTAGCCAAGCGGGGTGCTACGCTGGAATTCGCCGTGGCGTCGAATCCGGAATTCCTCAAAGAAGGCGCGGCAGTGGAAGATTTCATGCGCCCTGAGCGCATCGTGATTGGCACTGACGATCCGCATGCGCTGGAATTGATACGTACCCTCTACGCGCCGTTCCAACGCAATCACGAACGCATCATCGGCATGGACATTCGTTCCGCTGAGCTGACCAAGTACGCCGCCAACGCGATGTTGGCGACACGTATTTCATTCATGAATGAGTTGGCCTTGCTCGCGGAAAAACTCGGTGCCGACATCGAGCATGTGCGCCACGGCATCGGCTCCGATCCGCGCATCGGCTATCACTTTCTCTATCCCGGCGTGGGCTATGGCGGCTCGTGTTTCCCCAAAGACGTGCAAGCCCTGCAACGGACCGCCCAGGAAAATGGCGTCGATCTAAAGGTCTTGAATGCGGTTGAAGTCGCCAATGAACGGCAAAAAGGTGTGTTGCTCCAAAAAATCGATCAACGCTTTGGCGCTAATTTATCCGGTAAGCGTTTTGCCTTGTGGGGGCTGGCGTTCAAGCCGAATACCGACGATATGCGCGAGGCGCCCAGCCGCGTCATCATGGAAGGCCTATGGGCGCGCGGCGCGACCATCACCGCCTATGACCCGGCAGCGATGCACGAGACGCAACGCATCTACAGCGACGAGCCGCGCTTGCAGTACGCCGATACGCCCATGGCTTGCCTGGACGGCGCCGATGCACTGGTGATCGTGACCGAATGGAAAGTTTTCCGCAGCCCGGATTTCAGTGAGATCAAGACCAAACTCAAACACCCGGTGATTTTCGATGGGCGCAACTTGTATGAGCCTAAGACGGTGCGTGAGCAAGGGCTGGAGTATTTTCCGATTGGAAGACAGTAAAACCTTTTGCCACAGCGTACACAGAGAACCCTCTGTGTACGCTGTGATCTCTGTGGCTAGATTTTGAATTGGCTAATCATGACAACCCCGATTGAGCAAGCGCGTGTTCTGGTGGTCGGCGATGTGATGCTCGACCGCTATTGGTTTGGCGAGGTGAGCCGTATTTCGCCCGAAGCGCCGGTGCCGGTAGTGCGCGTGACCAGCAGCGACGAGCGGCCCGGCGGCGCGGCCAATGTGGCGCGCAATATTGCGGCTTTGTCCGCCAAGGCTGCGTTGCTGTCGGTGACGGGCGACGATGAAGCCGGGACCAAGATCGCCGAGCTGATGCGCGCCGAAGGGGTGGCCGCCGAGTTGCATCGCGACCCGACGATTGCAACCACGATCAAATTGCGCGTCATCGGGCGGCAGCAGCAGTTGCTACGCATCGATTTCGAGACCGCGCCTAGCCATGAAGTGCTCTCCGCCGCCCTGGCGGATTATGAGCGTTTGCTGAGTGAGTGCGATGTGGTGGTGTTGTCCGATTATGGCAAAGGCGGGCTTACTCACATTACGCGCATGATCGAGCTGGCGAACGCGGCGAAAAAACCAGTGTTGGTGGATCCGAAAGGTGAGGACTATTCGCGCTACCGCAACGCTACCTTGATTACGCCAAACCGGGGTGAGTTCCGCGAAGTGGCGGGTAGTTGGAAAACCGAAGAAGAGCTGACCCGCAAAGCCGAATCACTACGCAGCGAGTTAAACCTAAAGGGACTGCTCGTAACGCGCAGCGAGGAAGGGATGACGCTCTATCGTGAAGGTGAAAGAGTGCATGAACAAACCCAAGCGCGCGAGGT
>JAUXTZ010000292.1 GCA_030681095.1 Burkholderiales bacterium | reverse complement strand
GGCGCCAAATCGCCGAGTGGTATTGGGCGCTACTGGCGGCGGGCGCGGCATTGCTGGTGTTAGCGCGCGGGTTGGCAATAAGGGAGCAAGCATGAATCTCGGCGAACTATTGCAACTGCAATGGCGCGCTCCCTTATGGTGGTTGCTTGCGCTAACACCCTTGCTGCTCATCGGACTCGCGCGCTTACGCAAACCTTCCTGGCAGCGCTATGCCGATCCGCAATTGCAGCCTTGGGCGGTACGCCACGGCAACACGATAGAACAACAGACTTTGCTGCGCACGCTGACCGAATGGACATTCTGGCTGCTGCTGGCCTGCGCCTTGGCCGGGCCGCGCCTGCCGCTGGAAACGCTCTCCAATCAGCCGCAGCAAACCAAACATGATATGGATGTGATGGTGGTACTCGATGTCTCGCCCTCGATGGCGGCGGCGGATATCGCCCCCAGCCGCTTGCTGCGCGCCAAACTCAAGCTGCAAGATTTAATGGTGCGTTGGCATGGCGAGCGCATTGGACTCATCGCCTATTCCGGCGAAGCAGGGCTGCTGCTGCCGCTCACCCGCGACACCGGCGCATTCATCCCGAACTTGGAATTTGCGTCTGAAGCCTTGTTCGAAGACCGCGGCAGCCATTTAGCCGCCGCGCTCAATCTTGCCCTGAAAAATTTAGGCAATGCCCAGCGCAGTCGCGCCGTGTTGCTGGTGACTGATGCCGAAGCCAGCAGCTTGTCCGGCGAGGCAGGCAACACTGCCATCGCTGCCGCGCGCGTGCTGAAGAATTCGGGGGTTTCGCTCTACGTGCTAATCAGTGCAAGTGAAACCGGCGCCACGCTCACGCTAAACGATGCACCCATCAACAGCCGGCCTGACTTGGCCGGTTATCGCGCGCTGACCGAGATCACCGGCGGAACGGTTGCGCTGCTTAGCGACAATGACAGCGATCTTGCCGCCTTATACCAGCGCGGTATTCTGGCGCTGCCCGCTTCCAGGCAAGCAAGTGATAAATCCCTGACTTGGCGCGAGTTCTATACCTACCCGCTGTTGGCCGCCTTGCTGTTGCTGCTGGTCAACACCTTGTCCTTCACTCGGCGCGGCAAGCAAGCGCTAGTCGCCGCAGTCAGCTTGGCTGCCAGCGGAGCGGCGCAAGCCGACGACGCTACTTGGCGTGAGGCGCATCAATCCTATCGACAAGGCCAATATCTGGTCGCGCAGCACACTTATCACAAGCTCAGCGGGTTTCATGCGCGCATGGGCGAAGGGGGGAGCGCCTACCGGCGCAAGGACTTTGCTTTTGCTGCCAGCCAATTCACGCAAGCGCTGCTGCTCGCTTCGAATACGCAGCAACGCGCCGATGCGTTATTCAATTTGGGTGACAGTTATTTCTATGCGGGCAATCGCAATGCGGCAGCGGATGCTTTCGATGGCGTGCTGCGGCTGCGCCCGAACGACCAACATGCCAAGGAAAATCTCGCGCGGGTGCGCGGAACCTTGGTGCTGCGCAATGCGCCGGTGCCTTCCACAGCAGGCATCCCCGGGCGGCGCGGGCGCGGTTTGGGCGAAGGCGAAGCCACCGACACCAGCCCGCTCGACATGGCCCCGAGCAAAGACGAAGCACGGCCGATGGTGGGTGAGGAATCGACTGATGCCGAGGCCGCGCGCCGCCTCGGCCAATCCACGGCAGCCTCGCAACTCGATAGCGATGCCTCGCGCAGCGCAGCGCTGAAGAAATTGGATTTACTCACCGACCAGCGCTTAAGCACGTTGAAGCAATCGATCAAACAAGATGCGACGCGCGAGCCGCCGCAAGGCATGCCACCATGGTGAAATACATAATCATCGCGCTGCTGTTCACGCTGGCGACTAACCCCGCAGCAGCAGCACGGCTGAGTGCGGCTTTGGACAAGCAAGCCATTGTATTAGGTGAGCCGATCCAATTGCGCGTCGTTGGCAACACCGATCTTGGCCCGCTTGATCTCGCCCCCCTGAAAAATGATTTCGAGGTATTCAGCCGCGCCGTGTCCGGCGGGACGCAAAACGGTAAAGTGCAATCGGTGCTGGATGCGACTTTGTATCCGCTGCGTGCAGGCAAATTGATCCTGCCGGCCTTAGCGCTCGGCACCGCGCGTTCGCAGCCGCTGAAGCTTGAAGTTCAGCCCACCAAGGTTTCCCTGCGCGCCTGGATCAGCCCCGAGACGCCCATGGCGCGCGAGCCGGCGACGCTGCATTTGGAAATTCGCGATGAAGGCGATCTGACTTGGAGCGCGCCAACGCAACTCGATGCGCCCAACATCCATCTTCGCGCGCAAACCGAGACTACGCGCGAAGTTCAACAGGATGGGGTGGCGGTGCGGCTGCGCGAATACCGCTGGTCACTGCTGGCTTTGAAGAGTGGTGGCCAAAGTGTGACTTTCCCGATATTGGATGCGTACAAATTTGGCCAGCGCTTGCGTTACCCGGTGACCGCCGTCACTTTCCGCGCCCTGCCCGCCCCGGCTTATTTGCCGCTGTATTTGCCCATCGGCCAACCAACGGTGCGCGCCGAGCCGTTGCCGCCAGAAATTTTCCTCGGCCGCCCCGCGAGCCGGGTACTGGACATCGACGCGCCAGGCTTGAGCGCGGAGGGCGCGCTCAAATCGCTGCAATTTGACCCGCCGCGCGGCATGCGCTTGTATGCGCCGAGCGTGGCGCCGATCCAAATCGATGGCCGAGAGAGACTGCGCGTGACGCTGAGCTTTGCTGCGGAAGAAACGGATGTATCCGCCTTCCCCGCGATCAATCTCCCTTATTTCGACCCGAAAACCCAGCGCATCGAAACGCTGATGATTCCTGCCGCGCGGCTCACCGTGCGCGATCCGTTGCGCGAAAAAATCATCGCTGCCGGATTCATCCTGCTTGCTGTGCTGTGCCTGAGTTGGCTGGGAGCTAAAGCCTGGCCGTGGCTAAAGCGGCTGCGCGCCAAACGCGCCTGGCTGGCCCGGCTCGACGCAGCAACCGATGCCGCCGCGCTGTATCGTGTGCTCACGCGTGATGCGCCCTGGCGCGCGAATACGCTGCGACAAAGCGCTCACACATTGAAGGCAGATACGCAATTAACAAATTCTTTGGAGCGACTTCGTTTTGGTGCGGGCGCACCGGAGATTTCATTTGCAGAACTAAAAACGGCTTGGCGAAATATAGGGATGCAGGCACCGATCAGCGCCTTTTGAATTTTAAAGTAGCGCCGGCTTCCAGCCGGCAGGGATGCCGACGCTACAAATTAACGCCGATACTCGATCCAATAAATCAAAAACACAAACAAAAACGCAAAAAACTCCAACGCCGTGATCCAGATAATCAAACGCGAAATGCGTCGGTTGCGCGGCGCCATGGTGAGCCAGAAGCTTTCACGCAAGGGGCGATAGAATGGCAACCAATTCCACCGCGCCAAACTAAGCAAGTGCTGGCGAATCGCCACGCCCCAGGGGGTCAAGCTGCGATCCGCTTCGGCTAAGCGCGCTTCTCGTTCCTCTGGCGTTTGATCCGATTTTTCCTCGACTGCGTGATACCAATCCTTGATCAACAGCTCGGCGCCTTGGCCACGGGCTTCGACTTTGATCTCGGTGGCGCGCTTCAAACCTTCGCTGTAATTGAGTGTATAGCCCACGCCCAGTTTGAATTCACTCACCGTGACATCCATCTCACGCGCGACGCCGTTCATTTCGTTAAGGTACTTGAGGCGGATACGCCCACCTTCCGTCATGTTGCGCTGCGCGGATTGCCAGGCATGAATCTCCAGATAGGGATTGAGCCGAAACAAACGCTCGGCATCGGTGATGAACTCGAAGAGTTGCGCCGAAGTGAGTGGGGTCTCGACGTTTACCCAAGCTGCATCTTGGCTACTCACCACTGGCTACCACGTATGGTACCGGCAGGCCGCGTCCAAGCGTATCCAACTCCATGCGTGAGCGTAGGCCGGACTCTTTTTTTGAGCGCGGCGGCCCGATCACCACCAAATCGACTTTCTCTTCACGTGCGGCGGCAACCGCACAATCGGCGGGATCGCCCAAGCGCAGGATCGGCGTATAGGTGAGGCCACGTTGCTTGCAGTGCGCCTCGACAGCGGCGATCTGCTCGGCGGCATCTTTCTCCAGCACACCCTCTACATAGCTGCCGTAAGTATCGCGGGTGGAAGCGTTGTTGAGCCAATCGTCCCCCTGCATGCCCACCCAAACGTCTTCAGGCACGACGAGCAGATGCACGATGCGGCCCCCTTCTTCGCCGGAGATGATGTCGTAAGCGAGCACTTCGGCGCGCTTTGCCCCTTCCGTGCCATGGTAGGCGAGCAGTATAGTTTTTGCGGTTAGCATAATCTCAATGGTTTAGATGGGTTAAATAAAAGGAAGCGGTGTGTTTTCTCTCGCGCACAAAACAAACGGGGACCCCGTGATGAGGTCCCCGTCGGTTATTGCGGCTGATCAGCCGAAGAAGATGATGCCGCTCATCGCGATCAGAAAAGCCAGCAACAAGGCAGTTAAATCTTCATTGCGGTCTCTTACGAAAATCGAGAGGGGGTGACCGCGATCAAACTTAGGCCCGCCTTTCGGCTCTCCGCCCGCGCTCATTTCTGCATTCAAGTCGTTTATTGCCATCATTTTTCTCCTTAAACGAATTCTTTAACGAACATGAGCACCACGACGAGCGAACCCACCGCTTTGAGGGTGCCGACGACCGAGCCGATGATCAAAGGCTTGCCACCCGCTTGCTTGATCGAGGCCACGGTAATCTGCATGCCCAGGCCAATTAAGCCAAACGAGAACAACCAAGCCAGCCAATCGCGGAAGTTCTTGATGATCTTCGAGTCGTGCGTGGCTGCTTTCTGCGCATTCGCCATTGCGCCCGCAGCGACCGCATCCAGACCTTCCATCTTGGCCACGGATTTGAGCGTCTGGCTCTCCTCGCGCGTCATGATCTTACGATTTGCGATCAGGTCTTGCAGCGCCTTGGTTTCTGCTGCATTGCGCATCTTGGGCAGTTCCGCCTCTAGCGCGCGCACTTCCTTCGGCTTGAGCAGGTTGGCTTCCTTCACTTCGCTGCTGCTGAAGTATTTGCCTGCGTAGTGGCCGGGTGGTGCGAACGCGCCGGTGGAAGACAAAGCGAACATGGCGATGAAGCCCAGCACGAACAGCGGAAACTTGGCTACCAGCACCTCACCCAGATTGACCTTCACCGCGCTTTCCTCGTGCTTCACAAACCAAGCAGCGAGCCAGAGCACAATGATGGGCAGGAATAGCACCCGGGTGATGTTGAAGATTTCCGCGACTTTCAGGGTATCAATTCCGTGCGGGTCGAATGCCAGCGCCGCGCCTGCCACTTGGGCGGAGTTGAGAATACCCGTACCCGCCCACGCGCCAAATTGCACCGGCCCCATGCCCAGAATATGACCCACGGTGGGGAAGATAAACATACAACCTACGCCCCACAACAGAATGGTACCGATGGTGTAAGCGATTTCCCCGGCCTTGGCCTGAACCACGGGCGAAGCGGCGACGGTAGCCGATACCCCGCACACGCCGAGGCCGGCGGACAACACGCCGGTCATGGTGTTGGGACACTTCATGCGTCGGCCCATGAGCAGCGTCAGCCAGACCGAACCCAACACGAAAATGCCGATCATCACCACGGACAAGAGGCCTAATTGCGCCAACTCCGCCGCGCTATACAGGGTGCCGAGCAGAATCACGCCCGTCTTCAAGAACAGCCGCGCGGTGCGCACGCCGTTGGCGGCCCAGCCGGGAATCTTGAACACATTGACGATAATGATGCCGGCGAGAATGCCCATCACCACATAGTTCAGGTTGAAGATCTTGGCGAAATCCCAGGAAAGTATCCCCGCAGCCTTAACCGCTTTGCCCCAGTTGGCGAACATCGGGTCGAGGCCCCAACGCACCACAAAGGAAATAAGCAGAATCAACGCCATGCCCGGCACCGTGGAAATGTAGTAATCCAGGTTGCCGGCCTTGGGTTTCCAGGACAGGATAAACAGACCAATCAGGACAAAAGCGCCGCCGAAGAAGTAACCGAACTTGGTTTGTTGCGCTTTCGCATGATCAAACTTCGATTCCGGCTTTTTCATTTCAGGCGCTGGCTTGCCCTCGGACTGCGCTATTTCGGTAGCGACACGCAATTCGGCTTGGAACTTCTCGTTGACTTTTGTATGGTCCGAAAAGGCGCTCTTCTGCAGGGTGGACTGCAGACCGTCGATCGTACCGCTCGCATTGAGCCAGCCCCAGAGCATCATGATGATGCCGATAATTACCAGGGCGGGCGATTTTTTAGTGTAGATCATAGTTCTCTCCTCCACGATCCTAATTTTTTAGATGCTACTGAATTCGCTGTATCACGGCGAATACCCGAAAAAAAACAGGCCGCTTTTTGAAGGAGCAGCCTGATTTATACGCCTGGGTTACTCCATGGGGAGCTTGCGGGCTTTCCAGTCTGGCACGCCTTCGCGATACCAGAACACGTTCTTGTAGCCGTTGGCCGCCAGCACTACTGCGGACTTGTAGGATTTCCAGCAGCTTCCGGCGTTGCAAAACACCACGATATTGGCGTCCTTATTGGCCAGCTTGGACATGTCGAACTTGTCCATCTTCGAATCGAAGCCCGGGTCTTTGGCGCTTTTCTCTGGATCGTAGGGTACAGAAATCGCACCCTTGATGCTGCCTTCGCCGAATTCGGAAGCTTTACGGGTATCGACGATAGTGGCGCCGCCTGCTTGTAGTTCTTGAACTTTTTTGGCGTCTACCAGGGTGACGCCTTTCGGTGCCGCAGCTGGCGTATCAGCCGCCAACGCGGAACCGGCTGCAAGGAAAAACAAAGAGGCGAACAGGGTGGTAACGAAATTGCGATGCTTCATGGACTTGCCCTCCAGAGTTATAGGTCTAATTTACAACGCCCTAATGCCAGGCTTAACACCTTGGCCGCATGCGGCTCACCTTACGCAAGTTTGGGATTGCGCTTCGGGAACGTGGATAGTTTTTTACCGGCCTAGCCTATACAAGTCAAGCGGTAAACCTAACAGCAATTTTTATGGCTGGATAAAGCAGATTTCTGTATGAACATGGCATATAACTTATATCCGCCATAAAACAATAAGCACTTAAAAACAAATGATTATTTTAAGATAATTAAGAAAATTATTATTTAACGATTTTAAGATGCCCGCCGCGCGGCGGCTTGGTAGGAGGAGGTGTTTCGGGGGAGGCGGAGGGCGCTTCTGCCGGGTGCACTTCGGCGCTGGCGGTGATTTCTTCGGTCGCTTGGAAAAACATGCCTTGGCCGTTTTCCTTGGCGAAAATGCCAATCACGGCCGGGATGGGGATCTCCAATTCGCGGGAGCTGCCATTGAAGCGCGCCGAGAAGTTAATGAACTCGTTGCCGATCTTGAGGTGCCGAGTCGCGGTGTAGCTGACGTTGAGTACGATCTGGCCATCTTTAATAAACTCCACCGGCACTTTGGTCTGACCGTCCACCTGCACCGCGACATAGGGTGTAAAGCTCTGATCCACGCACCACTCGTAGATGGCGCGGATCAGATAAGGCTTGGTGGACGAATCGTACATAGGGCTATCGGCGCATCGCTTTTTCAGAAGCCGTCATCGCGTCGATGAAGGCCGGACGTGAGAATAAGCGTTCGGCGTATTTCAGCACCGGCGCCGCTTGTTTCGGCAACTGGATACCGTAGTGGTCAAGACGCCACAACAGCGGCGCGATCGCCACGTCGAGCATGGAATACTCGTCGCCCAGCATATATTTCTGCTTCTGGAATACCGGCGCAATCAGGGTGAGGTGATCGCGAATCACAACCCGCGCCTTATCCGCCTCGCGCTTACCCGCCGTTTCCAAGGTATCGATGTGGCAGAACAATTCTTTCTCGAAGCGGTGTAAGAATAAGCGCGCACGGCCGCGCATCACCGGGTCGGCAGGCATCAATTGCGGATGCGGGAAACGCTCGTCGATGTATTCATTGATGATGTTGGCTTCGTGCAAAATCAAATCGCGCTCCACCAGTACCGGGACGCGGTTGTAGGGATTCATCACCGCGATGTCTTCTGGCATTTTTTCCACATCCACGTCGATGACTTGGAAATCCATGCCTTTTTCAAACAGCACAATGCGGCAGCGTTGGCTAAATGGACATACCGTGCCGGAATACAAAGTCATCATGGCGTTTTCTCGTTTCGTTTAGTTCAGAAAATATAGCCACGTGGTTACGTGGCCCGTAAATCAATCGGGGCGGGAAAACCCGCCCCGGCCTTCACCCAGATGGGGCTATTTCCGGCTAGTTCAATGGATATCTTTCCAGAATTCTTTCTTCAAGTAATACGCCAGCACCGTTAGACCCATGAGGAAAAAGATCACGAAAATACCGGTGATTTTGCGCTTGGTTTGCGCGGGTTCGCCCATGTACACCAAGTAGTTCACCAAGTCTTTTACCGTCGCATCGTATTCGGCCGCGCTCATCTTGCCGGGACGGGTGGTTTCGAACCGGTCGAATACATGCGCCTCCTTGCCGTCATGGCCCTTCTCCGTGCGGTAATGCGCCACGCGCTCGCCCTGTAACTCCCACAGCGCATGCGGCATGCCGACGTTGGTGAAGACCAGATTATTCCAACCGGTCGGGCGCGAGGGGTCACGATAGAACGTGCGCAGATAGGTATAGAGCCAATTCGGCCCTTGCTCCTTGGCACGCGCGATCACGGTCAGATCGGGTGGCGCCACGCCGAACCAGGCTTCCGCATCGGAAGGACGCAGGGCGGCGGTCATGGTTTCCACTGGCTTTTCGCCGGTGACCATCAGGTTGTCCACAATCTGTTTCTCGGTGAGTCCCAAGTCTTGCAGGCGCGAGTAGCGCATGTAGCTCGCGCTATGGCAATTCACGCAATAGTTAACGAACACGCGCGCACCGCGTTGCAGCGAGAGCTTGTCTTCGACGTTGGGTTTGAATTCATCCAGCTTGGGGCCTTCACTGCTGGCAAAAGCCACTGCCGGCAACAACAGTGCGGCAAATATTATTTTTTTGATCATGCTGTCACTCTCTCCGGTTCCGGTTTGGTCTTATCCATGCGTGTGTACCACGGCATGAGAATAAAGAACGCGAAATAGATCACGCTGCAAATTTGCGCCACCAGGGTTCGGCCCGAAGTCGTGGACAAGGTGCCGAGATAACTCAGAATCAAAAAGCTCACGATGAACAGGGTCAGCGCCCATTTGTAAATCGGGCCGCGATAGCGGATGGATTTGACCGGTGATTTATCCAGCCATGGCAGCAAAAACAACACGACAATCGCCATACCCATCGCGATCACGCCCGGGAACTGCGAATCGAACATCGGCGGCACCGCGCGCAGGATCGAGTAATACGCGGTGAAGTACCACAGCGGCGCGATGTGCTGCGGCGTCTTGAACGGATCGGCCGGCACAAAGTTATTGGCTTCGAGGAAGTAGCCGCCCATCTCCGGCGTAAAGAACATGATCACCGAGAACACGATCAGGAACACCGCCACGCCCAGAATATCCTTCACCGTGTAATACGGATGGAAGGGAATACCGTCGAGCGGGATATGCGTTACCGGGTCTTTTTTCTTTTTGATCTCGACGCCGTCCGGGTTGTTGGAACCGACTTCGTGCAGCGCAACCAGGTGCATCACCACCAAGCCCAGCAATACTAGCGGCACCGCAGCCACATGGAAGGCGAAGAAGCGGGTCAGCGTGGCATCGGAGATCACATAGTCACCGCGAATCCAAATGCCGATTTCCTCGCCCACGAATGGGATGGCCGTGAACAAGTTCACGATCACCTGTGCGCCCCAGAACGACATCTGACCCCACGGCAGCAGGTAACCCATGAAGGCTTCCGCCATCAGCGCGACATAGATGAAGCAACCGAAGATCCAGATCAGTTCGCGCGGCTTTTGATATGAGCCGTAAATCAAGCCGCGGAACATGTGCAGAGACACCACGCCGAAAAACATCGTCGCGCCGGTGGCGTGTAGGTAGCGAATCAGCCAGCCCCAATCCACGTCGCGCATGATGTACTCGACCGACGCAAAAGCAACGGGCACGCCAGCAGCGTTGAGCGAGGCAGCCGGGTTGTAGTGCATGGTCAGGAAAATACCGGTGACAAGTTGCAGCACCAGCACCAACAGCGCGAGGGATCCGAAGAAGTACCAGAAGTTGAAGTTCTACGGCCCGTAGTATTCGGACAGATGCTCCTTCCAAGTAGCGGTGAGCGGGAAGCGGTCATCGACCCAGCCAAGTAGTTGTTTTAGCATTTGCATGGCTTAAGCTCCCTTGCTTTCTTCGCCGATCAAAATCCGCTTATCGGACAAGAAGGTGTAGGGCGGCACCGGCAGATTGATCGGTGCGGGTGAGCCTTTATAGACGCGTCCAGCGAGATCGAAGCGCGATCCGTGGCAGGGGCAGTAGAAGCCGCCTTGCCAATCCGTACCGGTTTCACTATCCGACACTGCTTTCAGCTTGTCGCTGGGGGAGCAGCCCAAATGGGTGCACAAACCCACCAGCACCAGAATTTCCGGGCGCTTTTCGGTCGCGCGCTGCGCATTCTTGGCGTACGCCGGTTGCTTGGAGGATTTAGATTCGGGGTCGATCAACTGGTCTTTTACCTTCGCCAGGCCGTCCATCATTTCCTTGGTGCGGTACACCACCCAAACCGGCTGACCGCGCCATTTCACGACCACCTTGGCGCCAGGTTCCAGCGCACTGATATCTACTTCGACCGGCGCGCCCAGGCCACGGGCCTTATCGCTCGGCGACATGCTGGCGATAAACGGCCAGGCCGCCGCCGCCATACCCGCTCCGCCGAAGGCCGAGGTCGCGAGAATCAGGTTGCGCCGGGTGCGGTTGACTTCATTCTTGCTCATAACCCCATCCCTATTATTTGATTGGTGAAAAGGACATTGAAGGACACAAAAAATCTATTTTACCTAAAAACACTAGGCAATATAAAGCCCTGGACTGAATCAGTGCTGCTAACTATCAGACAGGATTGGGAATTTCTTTATATTCGTGGGTCAAGCCAAACTGCGCCGCCAAATGCTCGCCCAAGGCCTGGATACCATAGCGCTCGGTGGCGTGGTGGCCTGCGGCAATGAATGCGGTGTCGGCCTCCTGCGCGTAGTGAACGTTCTGCTCTGAAGCCTCTCCGGTTAAGTAAGCGTCCACTCCCAAAGCGCTTGCGGCCTCAAAATAACCCTGCGCGCCGCCGCTGCACCAGGCAATGCGCTTGATCTGACGCCCGGCATCGCCAATGACGAGTGGCGAACGGCCCAGCCGCTCGGCGATGCGCTGTTCCAGCTGCGCCAGGGTGACGGGTACGGCCAAACTGCCGTGAGCGATCAAGTTCTGCTCGCCCGCCCAAGCTTCGAGCACGAAGTCCAAGCGTTTGCCGAGTTGCGCATTGTTGCCAAGCGTGGGATGCGCATCGAGGGGCAAGTGAAAACCGAACAGGGAAATATCATGTTCGAGCAGTAACTTGATGCGCGCCTGTTTCACGCCGACGATGCGCGCATCTTCGCTTTTCCAGAAATACCCATGGTGCACCAGGATTGCATCCGCGCCCACGGCAATCGCCTGCTCGATCAAGGCCCGGCTTGCCGTGACGCCGGTGACGATTTTATTCACCTCGGGCCGACCCTCGATTTGCAAGCCGTTCGGGCAATAATCACGGAAGCGCTCGGTGTCGAGAAGCGCGCGGGTATAATGCTCCAACTCCCTTAGCCGCATGATTTCGCTACCCTAAATTATGAAAAAACTTTGGTTGATGTTCGCGCAGTTTGTCACGCTATTTGTGGCCGCGCTGCTGGTCGCCTCGGTGTTCAAGCCGGAGTGGCTTCAGTTTCGCGCACCCCAAGCGCCGGTGGTGGTGACCCAACATGCAGCGGAACCGGCTGGCAAAGCGCCCGCCGCATCCTACCGCGCAGCCGCGAAAAAGGCCATGCCGGCGGTGGTGAACATTTACACCAGCAAAGAAGTGCGCGCGCCTCGCCACCCTTTCGCGGACGACCCGGTGTTCCGGCGCTTCTTTGGCAAGCAGTTGCCGAACCAGACGCAGCGCGTATCGAGCTTGGGCTCGGGGGTGATCGTCAGCGCGGATGGCTACATCCTCACCAATCATCATGTGGTGGCGGCGGCGGATGAAATCGAAGTCGCGCTGGCGGATGGGCGCACCGCGCCGGCCAAGATTGTCGGCTCCGATCCCGAGACCGATCTGGCGGTGATCCGCGTCGATTTAAAAAACCTGCCCAGCATCACCTTCGGCAACGCCGATAAAATGGAAGTGGGTGACGTGGTGCTCGCCATCGGCAACCCCTTCGGCGTCGGGCAAGCCGTCACCATGGGCATCGTCAGCGCCTTGGGCCGCTCGCATCTGGGCATCAACACCTTCGAGAATTTCATCCAGACCGATGCACCGATCAATCCGGGCAACTCCGGCGGCGCGCTGGTCGATACCCAAGGCAATCTGGTCGGCATCAACAGCGCAATTTTTTCCAAGAGTGGCGGCTCGCAGGGTATTGGCTTCGCGATTCCCGAGAGCCTGGTCAAACAGGTGATGGAGCAGATCATTAAACATGGCAGCGTGACGCGCGGCTGGCTCGGCGTGTCGATGCGCGACATGAATCCGGAGACGGCGCAGGCCTTCAACCTACCCAATATCGCCGGCACGCTGGTCATCGGCGTGCTACGCAACGGCCCGGCTGATCGGGCCAACATCCAACCCGGCGACATCATCGTCGGCATCAATGGCCGTGCCCTGCCCAACTCGGCGGCGGCCTTGGCTTATATCGCGAATTTAGCGCCGGGCACGCAGGCGCAAGTCTCGGTGGTACGCAAAAACCAGGAATCCAAACTACCCGTCACTATCGCCAAGCGCCCACCCCAGACACGCGACACAGAGGAGGCGCCATGACACGCCGTGCACGGGGATTCTCGCTGATCGAGATGGCGTTCGTGCTGATTATCGTCACGCTGTTATTGGGCGGCTTGCTGGTGCCATTCGCGACGCAAGTGGAGCAGAAGCGGATTGCGGAGACGCAAAAGGCGATGGAGGAGATCAAGGAGGCATTGATGGGATTTGCGGTGGCGAATGGGCGGCTACCGTGCCCGGATACGACAAATGATGGCTTAGAAGAAGCTTGCGCTTCCGCTCCCGGTTCTACTTCCACAGAAGGCAATCTGCCGTGGGCCACACTCGGGGTAGCCAACAGCGATGCTTGGGGCAACCGTTTCCGTTACCGCGTGACGACTACTTTTACGAGAAACGCCTTCCCTCTCTTCGCTCTCACCACCCCAGGAACGCTCACTGTTTGCGGTGCGGCACCGTCTATCGGCGCACCCAACGCTTGCCCCGCCAACCAGACGGTTGCGAGCAACGTTCCCGCTGTGGTGCTGTCCTCTGGCAAGAATGGGTTTGGCGGCGTCAGCGCTAACACTGGGGTTGCGAAC
>JAUXTZ010000290.1 GCA_030681095.1 Burkholderiales bacterium | reverse complement strand
CGCGCCAACCACTACGACCTGATTCTGCTTGATCTGCTGATGCCCGGCATGGATGGCTTCCAGGTGATGGCAGGCCTGAAAGAAATCGACACCGAAGGCTATGTTCCGATACTGGTGATTACGGCTCAACCGGATCACAAGCTGCGGGCGCTGACCGCCGGCGCGAAGGATTTCGTCGCCAAACCGTTTGACCTGGTCGAAGTTAAGACGCGCATTCACAACATGCTGGAAGTGCGCTTGTTGTACAAGCAACTCGAAAATTACAACCAAGTGCTGGAACAGACGGTGCTGGAACGCACGGCCGAACTGCGCGAAAGCGAAGCGCGTTTCCAACGTTTGACGGAATTGGCATCCGACTGGTACTGGGAGCAGGACGAGAACGGGCACTTCACCAAGGTTTACGGCCCGGTGCAGGAGATGCTCGGCATCCCGATGGATAACTTGTTCGGCAAAATCAAGGAAGCGCAGGTGGCGCGCTGGAATGAGGCCGAGCGCGCGGCGCTCGTAGCGAACATAGCGGCGCGGCGGCCATTCTTGGATTTCGTCTGCAGCCGGACCGATGGCGATGGCGCGCACCAATATTTTCAGGTGAGCGGGGAGCCGATGTTCGACGCATCCGGCCGCTTTACCGGTTATCGCGGCGTGGGCCGGGAGGTGACCGAGATCATGCGCGATACCGCACACCCGCATGCGGCATAAATGGGCGGGATGATCGTCCGTTGCTAGTCTGCTAGTCCGGTATTACAAAAATGCTGCGCTATGTTCGTTAGCGCACGGAATCCGCTGACGCTTTTGCTTATTCTTACTTAATTGTGCTGACGCAACATCCTGTCACGCCAGATGACCCAAGCCAGTACCCTGTTCCCTTTATTCACATGAAAGGCACCATCATGAAATATTCAACACTATTAGTAGCGCTCGTAACGGTATTCGGTTTGAGCGCCTGCGACAAACCGACTGTGGTCAATGTCCCAGCAACGCCCGTTGCCGTGCCCGGCCCAGCTGGACCCCAAGGTGCAACCGGCACGCAAGGCGATACCGGCACCCAAGGTGCGACAGGTTATCAAGGCGACACGGGTAAAACCGGCGCGACCGGCACCCAAGGCGACACCGGTAAAACCGGCGGCGATACGATCGTGATTATTCCGCCTGCCGAACAGAAATAGATCGCCTTTTAGATTTGCTGGCCAGGTAGCTGGTCAGCGAGCTGTGTGGCGTCGAATGCGTATTACCCAATTTTTCCCTCCTCCCTTCCGTGGATAGTCAAAGCGCGGATTTGCCCTCAGAACTTTGAGGGTTTTTTTTGTTCGGCACACTGCAAGCTCGCTATGGCAAGGAATTGTGCAAATCTAAAACGGGCCTACCCGAGCGTGACGCTTGCCAATTAGCGCTTAGCGCTCGTAGTGTTCCTGACGATTTTGTAACACGAGTAAGCGGCGGCTTCCAGACCGCTTCGATCCAGGATAGTGATCTCGCCCCGGCTGTAATTGATTAGATTTTGTTGTTGCAGCGCGTGCGCGGCCTTGGTCACACCGACGCGCCGTACCCCCAGCATGCTCGCTAGAAACTCATGAGTCAGATGGAAGGTGTGGGAGGGGGCATAGTCAGCGGCCATCAACAGTCGTCGGGCTAGGCGCGCCTCGACCACGTGGAAGCGGTTACATGCGGCTGTCTGCGCAAGCTGAGCCATCAAGGCATGGATGTAGCAGTACACTTCGCGCCGCAAGGATGGACTATCCCGGAACCCTTTCTGAAAGTGCGCTGCGGTCATGCGCATGGCTGTTCCACTTCCTTGTGCCAGCGCGCGCAGCGGTGATTCGTCGATGCCGAGCGCCAAAGGTGTACCCACCATGCCTTCACGGCCGACCAGGGCGACTTCCAGGGCAAGGTGGCCTTCTACCAGCGTCAATAGTGAGACCAGTACATCGTTGGGAAAATAAACATGCTGAATCGGCTCCCCGGCTTCGTAAAGTACTTCGCCCAGGGTCAGGGTGACGAGATCGAGATGGGCATGCAGACGCTGATAATCTTTGCGCGGTAGCGTTGCAAGTAAGTGATTTGCAATCTGAGGTGTGTGCGCGGGCATGAGCATGGGCTATTACCTCAATGGGGTTTACCGGTTAAGTCAACAGACCGAGCCCGAAGCGGCACGGGCACAATTTCAATACCGGAATGCTAAGGTGGCGCACGATCCCATCATGCACTTTGAGATAAGGCATCGAGACAAGAAGGCTACAGTAAGAATTTTTCCTTGTATGTGCGTTATCGAACAGAGTGGCTTAGATGCGGAGGGGAGAATTTCAACAACGCATGAAGGCGTTGCCTAGCTGTTTTTAACTTGAGGAGATCAAAAATGAACACTGATAAAATGAAGTTGGCGGCGCTCGCGATGACGTTCGCTTTCGCACTGGCCGCATGCGACAAGCCTAACTCGGCTGAAAAAGCCGGAAGAGAAGTGGATCGAGCCGCGGAAAAAGCCGGCGACAAACTGGACGAGGCTTCCAAAAAGCTGAGCGAGCAGACGGCAAAAACCGGCGAAGCGATCGAAGATGCGGCGATTACCACGAAAGTGAAAACCGCGATTCTGGCCGAACCAGGCCTCAAGGTTTTGAAAATCAATGTGGATACGGTGGGCGGTGTGGTTACCCTCACCGGCACGGTCGACTCGCAAGCAAACAGCGATAAAGCCAAACAAGTCGTAGGCGCCGTGTCGGGGGTGAAGCAAGTTGAAAATCGGCTAATCGTCATGCCGCCGAAATAAGCAGGGATCCACGCCGTTCGATAAAGCCCGCCCCCGGCGGGCTTTTGATTATGCAGCTTGCAGTAAAAACGCCACTTTCACGGCCTCAAACGGAAAGACGATACGCCCCTTGTCATCACGTTCGAGTACGCCGGCATTCAGTAATGCCGTCACATCGCCATGAACAGCTTTTACATCGCGCCCAACAAGCCGTGCTTCCTCACGGATCGACACAGGGCCATGACTTCGTTCATTCCATCTGCTGCGCAGATATAAGCCGCATGCTTTAAACTACCAATTTTTAAACCGCACTAGATCGACACAGAGGCGCTTATGAGCCACAAGCACGCTAACCTGCTGCACACTGTCTTTCATGACCCGATCAGCGGCAACATTCACTGGCGTGAAATTGAATCGCTGTTGCATCACCTGGGTGCCCAGGTTGAACCCGCGCATGGCGCGCGCTTTCGCATCACCTTGAATGGCGCAGAGGGCTTTTTGCATCACCCGCATCACAGCAATGTGCTGAATCGTGAAGATGTTAAACACCTGCGCGAGTTGCTTACCCGCGCGGGCATTTCCGCCTCGCATTTAGTAGGCGGGGAGTAGATTCGTTACTTCGCTTGCAGCAGTGTGACCGGCTCGATCGGCACGGCGCCTGTTTCCACCGTTACCCACACCAACCCTTCTTGAATCGTGCATTGCACTTGCATGGTGCGGCTGGCCAATGCGACTAGCGCCTGAGTACTTTCAGCAGGGAGGCTGAGTACGGTGAGATTGGTTTGACGTTGCAACTTATCGCGGTTTTGGCTCCACCACATATCGGCGCCGCGACCATAAATGATGATCACCACTTGATTCGCGCGTCCGCAGGCTTTGCGCACCTCGCGCTCTTCCGGCAGGCCGACGTCGAGCCATAATTCGATTGCGCCGGTGAGGTCTTTTTGCCATAAGGCCGGCTCATCATCGGATGACAGCCCTTTGCCGAAGGCCAGCGCATCGCTGGCGTACAAGGCAAAAGCGAGCAGGCGCACCATCATGCGTTCATCGGTTTCCGAGGGGTGGCGCGCGAGGGTGAGGGCGTGGGTCTGATAGTAATGGCGGTCCATGTCCGCGATCTGCAAGTCAGCTTTGAAGACAGTTGCTTTAAGCGCCATGCTTACTGCCCCTTGATTTCGATACGGGAGCCCAAGCATTCCACTATTTGTCCGGCGCGAATTTTTGCGGTTTTGCGGCTCTCGGGCTGGCCATCGACGCGTACTTCGCCTGCCGCGACCAGGGCTTTGCCGCGACCGCCGCTGTCGGCTACACCGGTGAGTTTGAGCAGGTCGCAGAGAGCGATGTGCTCAGCGTTGAGTTGGAATTCGATGGTTTGCATGGAGGCTTTCAAAAAACGGTTCTGGTTTGTTGCAGGTAGTGCGCGCAGAGACAGGCCGGGAATATAACATCCTCTAGCCTAAGTTTGCGCGCGCTGGGCAGTACGGGAGATTGAAGGGGTGGGGAAGCTAAGGCTTCACCGGGCGCAGGGATTCCACTACCGCTTGGTATGCCGGATCGTTGCCAAGTAATTCCTGGCCCACTTCAATCAGGGCACCAATATCTTTGTGCGGCAGCGCAAAAGTGGTGGGCAATCCCAGAAAATATTGGCGTCGTGCTGGATCGGGTAAGGCTTCGAAATTGACTTCAACGACATAAGGCTCAATTGATTTGGCGAGCTTCGGCAGGGGCGGCTGATCGGGGCACGCGTCGAGTTTCTGTTGGCAAGCGCTCAGCATGGTCTGTGTCTGTTTGCGCGCTGTCTGCAGCTCTTTCATGAATTCAATCGTCTCAAAACTGAAGTTATCGAGTGAAATCGTCGCCGTTTTGTAAGCGACGGTTAAGAGGCCCGGCGGGTGCTCACTGCGGCTCAGGGCGTCTTGGTCTTGGGTGCGGGCGTTGACCACGATGATTAAGAACTTTTCGATCTCTCCGTCATTCAAGCGCTTTCGGATAAAACCGCTGCTGCGCAGGTAGGCATTTTCGATTGCACGCAGACCGATATTGTCGGCGAGCCCGCCATCCATCAGATGCACATAGGGGCGTTCAGCCTGCGTGAGGTAACTGGCCCGATTGCGCGCCCACTGGTAGCGCCGGCGATTATCGTAAAAATCTTCCTGCGCATTGGCGATGTCTTTGGGTACGCGATAGCCCGGCGGGCTGGGGTAATTTTTGAGGCTCAATGGGCTAAGCAGCACCGGAAAGGCGGATGAGGCCGCCACCGCGCGGGCGACCGGGTAGCGCGAAATATCCGAGCCGAGGAAATCGAATTGGTCCTGCGTAAATTCGAAGCCATCGCCATTGGCGAGGTTGGTGGCGTTGAGCAGGATAAAAGGGCGGCCGGCAGGAAGATCACCGAAGGTTTTGCCGCCGAACAGCACTTCGTCGTAGTGTTCAGCAGCGAGATCGATGCGGCTGAAATTCGGCGAGGCGAGGCGCAGCCAATTGAGGGGGCTCAAGGCTTTGGCGGTCAGCTCGCCCTGGATATTGCGCTCCAGAAAATCAGGGCGAAAATCGCTGAATAGCCGGTCGCCGAATAAGCCATAGTAGGCAGCGGTGAATGAACCGCCGGAGACAGAAGAGATGCAGTCAACTTCATCCAGCAGCGATTTTTCTACTCCCTTCCACACGATCTTGGTCGCCCGTAGTTTTTCCATCACGCCGTAGGCAAGCGACGCGGCGCGTGTACCGCCGCCGGAGAAGGCAAGACACACGAACAGGGAGTCGGTGTTTTTACCACTCGCCACGGCGGGAAAGCGGTAGCCCTGATCCGGCTGGTAGCTGGCGAGCGGTTCATTGAGCGGATAGTGGGCGCAGCCAGCGAGCGCCAGAAGTAGAAACGCGAGCGCTGCGATGCTGTGTTTACTCAGCGAGATCAAAATCAATCTCCCTCGGCGTCAGGGCTGTGGTGTCAACCAATCGTATTTTTTTGAAGGCGGGGGTGAAGTTATAGGGCGGCCCGAGTGCAATGGTATGGGTGCCGGCCTCCAGCTCGATCAATACTTCCGTACGACCATTGAGCTCGTCATCTACTAAGACGCGGCGGTCTCGTGGAAAATGCACTAGCAGGTATTCCATGTGCTGGCCTCCTATGGTTTATCGTACGTTCGACACTGCGCCAGTAAGGGCGCGCGCAGCTCACGGGTTCGCCGCCTTCTCAGCCTCTTGCTGTTGTTGTTGCGCTGCTTGGGTCGCCGCCTCCAAGCGTTGCTGAAATTGCTCTTTGGTTTTTTCCGCCTGCTTGATTTCCTCGGCCTTGGTCGCAGCACCCGTGGCCGCGCTACTGGCGACATCCAGGCCGCAGCCACTTAAGCAAAACAGGAGGCAGATTGCTGTGTATCGATGCATTTTGTCCCTTTCAATGAGATTGACCTTAATGCAATTCTAGAGAGCGCGGGGTAAATCAGCTAGAAAAATATGATGAGAGGGTAGAAAAAGCCTTTAATGTTATAAAAATAAAGCCGATACTCATTAAATTTACCCGGAAACCCGAATGCGTTCAGAACCACTCACTCCCTTTGCCCGCGCGTTGCGCAAGGCGGTATGGGCTTTTGTGCTGGTCAGCACCTTAGCTGCGACCGCCTATGGCGTATTTAGCTGGCAGCGCGAACAGCAAGATGTAAAAGACAACCTGACCATTATGTCGGGCTTTCTCGCTCACGCTTCCCAATCCTTTTTCGACGATTTGGGCAATGGGCTGGAGCCCTTGGGGCAATTGCTGGATCAAATCGGCGTGCTGAATGATCCGGAAAGCGCGCGTGTACATCTGTTGAAATTCCAAGTGCTGCATCCCGAGGTGGGCGCGATGGCCCTATTTGCCCCAACCGGCGAGATGCTGATTAATACCGCGGTCACCATCGGCCAACCCTTACCCAGTTTCATCAAGGATCCCCCGTACTTTAAGCAATTGATGGCGGATATGGAAAGTGTGCAGCACTATAGCGTCGGGCGGCCGGAATATGGCAAGGCGCTGGGGCAATGGCGTTTCGCCTTTCGCCATGTGGTGCGAGATAAACAAGGCAAGCCGCGCTTCCTGCTGCAAGCCGCGATTCCGCTCGAGCGCGAAGGAACTTTTCTGCATCGGCTGCCTTTGCCGCCGGCAAGTTTTATCGGCCTCCTGCGCGAAGATGGTTTTCAACAAGCGCGCTGGCCGGTGGATGATCCGAAGAATGTTTATGGCAAGTTGTCCCAGGGGCCAGCTGCAATAATGATCGCGGCTAATCCGGGTATCAAGACCAGCGTTTTCGGCGGCATTTCACCTTGGTCGGCACAGGATGGGGAACGGATTGGGGCATTCACGCGGCTGCCGGGTTCGAATATGTACGCCTACATATCGGCGCCGGCTTCCTATATCGCGCAACAGTGGTGGCGGCATAACGCGCCGATTTTACTGAGTTTCATGCTTTGCCTCGCGGTATTCAGTGCGGGCGCTTACCGCGTGTCTCGGCGCGAGCAGTCGCATAGCCAAGAGTTGATGAACCAGGCGCGACGCGATGCGTTGACGGGCTTGCCGAACCGCGCCGCCATCAACGACATCATGCACGATGCGATCAAAATCGCGAGCGATCATACGCGCGAATTCGCGGTGCTGTTCATTGATCTGGACCGGTTCAAGGATATCAACGATGCCTACGGGCACGTGGTCGGCGATCAATTGATCGTTGCCGCGGCGAATACCATCCAGTCGACGCTACGCGACGGCGATGTGCTGGGCCGGTTTGGCGGCGACGAGTTTACGATCTTGCTGCGCAACAGCAGTGCTGATCGTGCCAGCGCGATTACCGAGCGCTTGTTGAATGCGTTCCAAACCCCACTGGTGGTGGGTGCCAGACACTTGCAGATATCGCCTTCGGTCGGCATCGCGGTCTACCCCGCACATGGCACGGATATCGAAACGCTGATCAAGCATGCGGACACAGCAATGTATGAAGCAAAACGCCAAGGGGGTGGCACCTTCAGTGTGTATGCTGAAGAGCAAGGCGCTCGGGTGCATCAACGCTTGCAAGTAGAGCATCAACTGCGCGACGCGCTCAAGCGGGATGAGTTCACGCTGGTCTATCAACCGATTGTCAATATGCTGAACGGCCAAGTAGTGGGGGCCGAGGCTTTGCTGCGCTGGCAACCCCAGGATGGCAAGCAGTGCCTACCGGCGGAGTTTATCGGCATTGCCGAAGCATCCGGCTTGATTATCCCTATCGGCGAGTGGGTGCTGCACACGGCGTGCGCGCAGGCCAAAGCGTGGAATAAGGCGGGCCGGGATTTGTGGATGGCGGTCAATCTGTCGGCGCACCAATTTCAAGACCCGCATTTAGCGGCCAAAGTGGCGGTGGTGCTGCGCGAAACGGGGTTGGATGCATCGCGGCTGGAACTGGAGATTACCGAGAGCGCTGCCATGCGCGATGCGGAAATGAGCATCCGCATTATGGGCAGCCTAAAGTCAAAAGGCGTGCGCATCGCCATTGACGATTTCGGCACCGGGTATTCTTCGCTGAGCTATTTGAAGCGCATCCCAGCCGATAAAATCAAGATCGATAAATCGTTCGTCGACGGCATCAACATCGATGTGGATGACACGGCGATTGTGCGTACGATTCTCGCGCTGGTGAATGGTCTGGAAAAAACCGCGCTGGCCGAAGGCATCGAAACCGAAGCGCAATTTCACGCGCTGCGCGGTATGGGTTGCCAGCACGCGCAGGGCGATTGGATCAGCCGCCCAATCGATGCGGAAAGTTTCTCGGCCCTGTTGGATGCGCGCGGCATGAAAATTGTCGACGTGCCGCCCTTGCCCGATGTGCTGTCTATCGCTAAGCGGGTGGGCTGATGGCGCGCCCTCAATAAGTTGGAGGCAACGATGAGCTTAACCCTGACCTCTGTCGTATTTACTCACCACGGCGAGATGCAGCAGCGATACACCTGCGACGGCGACGATATTTCTCCGCCTTTGGCTTGGTCCGGCATCCAGGCGGGTGCCAACAGCCTTGCGCTCATCGTGTACGACCCGGATGCGCCCGACCCCGCGCACCCGCAGCGCATCTGGGTGCACTGGGTGTTGTATAACCTGCCCCCGAACAGCACCGGACTATCAGAACAAATCTCGCCGCAGGCGCTGCCCATGGATACTTTGCACGGCGTGAACGATTGGGGCCGCACCGGTTATGGCGGGCCTTGCCCGCCGATTGGACGGCATCGCTATTTCTTCGCGCTGTATGCCTTGGATACGATGCTGCCGGATTTAGGGAAGCCAAGCCGGCTGCAACTCATGCAGGCGATGCAAGGGCACATTTTGGCGCAGACGGAACTGGTCGGCACCTACCAGCGCGGAGAACGCTGAGAAAAGCAGGCAGTTTGAATCACCATGCCCAAAAAATTATTATCCGTCGTCGAATTTCTCGAACATTCCAAACTGGCTAGTCTGTACAAACAACTCGGTTATGAGGTGAGCACCGAGTGGCAAGTGCGCAAGGCGATTGCCCTGATGCGCAAATTGCAGCCGGATGTGATCGTCGCAGATTTTTATTTCCAAGCCGATTTTCGCGATCGGCTGAGCAATCTGGAATCGCTGCTGGCTGCCGCACAACCGCTGGCCCATACCAAGATTCTGGTGTTGTTTGATCCGAAGCATCAACCGGTATTGGACAAAGTGCGCAGTCGCTTGCGTATGGATGCCACGCTGACCATGCCGATCAACGAATCAGCGTTGCAAAGCGTGTTGTCGGCTTGGTTGTAGTCGCGCGTTAAAAATTCGCTTGTTCCACCGCGACCGAATACACCGTGCCACATTTTCCGCTTAAGCCCCCCGGGCAAGGGAAAAGCTGATAGCCGATGCTAAAGGCCGCTTTGCGGAAGTAACCCTGTTGCAGTAGATCGCGATAATGCCCGCTGGCATAGAGATTTAAACCCGGGTCGCGTATGAAGAAGCGGGTGCCATCGGATTTGGCTTCAATCAAATCGATCTTGCCAGTAAAGGTGTCGGCTTGCGTCGCCGACATCGCGCACAGCAAACCGATGCCCAGCAGTAAGGTGCAGGATGTGTGGTGTTTTGGCATGTGACTCTCCTAGTGATCGAAACATTGTTTGAGTCTAGACCACAATTCATTTGACAGAGTATTTAGCGCACCCCGATAATCGTCTCATGTTCTCGCTCCCAACCATTCGCCACCTATCTATGCGCCCCTGTGTATGGCGCGTAGTCGTTTGTCTCGTGGCCGGGAGGAGTAGCGCGTAGTTCGATTTTCGCAGCGTGATTTTCCGAAAGGCCACAGACAAACTCTGTGGCCTTTTTTTTTGGGCAAATTCTAGGGAATTGGAGAAAAGCATGTCGCTTCCCACCGCGTTTATTTCGGTTGTGATGATTTGGTCTACCACGCCGCTCGCGATTAAGTGGAGCGCGCTGGGGGCTGGCGCGAGCTTCGCCGTGCTCGCGCGCATGGTGATCGGCACGCTGTTGTGCGCTTTATTGCTGTGGGCGCTGCGCGTGCGCTTTCCGCTGCATCGCAAAGCACGCCTGACTTATTTGGCGGCGGGGCTGTCCATGTTCGGCGCGATGAGCCTCACTTACTGGTCTTCGCAGCGGGTGAACTCGGGCTTGATCTCGGTGCTGTTTGGGCTGAGCCCGCTGATGACCAGCCTGGGTGCGGCGTATTGGTTGAAGGAGGAAGCGCTCACGCCGAGCAAGCTCGCCGGCATGGGCTTGGGGCTGACGGGCTTGGCGTTGGTGTTCCACAGCAGCTTAGCCCTTGGCCCGGGTGCGCTGCTCGGCATCGGCGTGCTGCTGATCGCGGTCTTGCTGCAATCGCTTGGCATGGTGTGGATCAAGCGCATCGGTGATGACAGCTCGGCGGTGGCGATCAATCTCGGCACGCTGCTGGTGGCGCTTCCCTTGTTCTTTGTTGTCTGGTGGGTGATGGATGGGCAGTGGCCAGCGCAGATCACAGCGCGCGCCGGTGCGGCGATCGTGTATCTGGGCGTGTTCGGATCGGTGCTGGGTTTTGCGCTGTACTACTACATGATCAAGCACATGGAGGCCGGCTCGGTGGCGCTGATCATGCTCATCACGCCGGTGATCGC
>JAUXTZ010000288.1 GCA_030681095.1 Burkholderiales bacterium | reverse complement strand
GGCGCCAAGTCATGCCGGAAGACGTGCAAGCCGTGTTCGTACCCGTCGCTGGGCATCGCCTGCGCGCGGCAGGCGGCAATGAATCCGGCGCTGTGGCGGCGCAGGCGCTGCTCGCGTCGGTGGCGATTCCTTAATTCTTTTTTTTAGCCACGAATTAACACGAATTACCACGAATTTTTTGTCTGGATTTTAATTCGTGGAAATTGGTGTTAATTCGTGGCTAAAGTTTTTAATGACTATTTCTATCCAACGCCTCTTTCCTCTCCTCGCCAATCTGATTCGCACCCGGCGCATCGATGGCGGCGCGGTCGTGCTCGACCGCAAGCGCATCTACATCCTGCCCACGCGGCGCGGTTTATTGTTCGCGGTGTTTTTGCTGGCGATGCTGCTGGGGTCGATCAATTACGCGCTGAGTCTGGGTTTCGTGCTGACCTTTTTGCTGGCCGGCTTGGGGCTGGTCGGCATGTTGCACACTTATCGCAACTTGGCCGGTGTGCGCATCACGGCGGGGGGCGCAGCACCAGTGTTCGCGGGCGAGGCAGCGCAATTTTACTTATGCTTGGAGGCGGCAGGTCAGCGCCCGGCGCTTGGCCTCGCTTGGAAAAAACAACCGCCGCAGTGGGTCGATTTATTGGAGCCTGGCGCGCACTGCGCACCGGTCAGTGTGCCGGCCACCCAGCGCGGCTGGCTCACACCTGGCCGCTTCACGCTATTCACGCGCTTTCCGCTTGGCCTGTTTCACGCGTGGAGCTACGTCAATTTCGGCAGCCGCTGCTTAGTGTACCCCAAGCCGATCGCCAGCCTCGATTTAGCCCAAGGGGAATCCGCCGATCAAAGCGGCGCGCTCACCACCCACATCGAGGGCGCGGAGGATTTCACTGGCTTGCGCGAATATCGGCTGGGCGATGCGCCGCGCCATGTGGCCTGGAAGACTTCGACCAAAAGCGAGAAGTTATTGACCAAGCAATTTTCCACGCCGGGTGCGGCCACGCTGTGGTTCGACTTCAATACACTGACTGATCCCGATATCGAAACCCGGCTGTCACGGCTCGCCGGCATGGTTCTGGAAGCGGAGCACATGCAGCAAGCCTACGGCCTGCGTCTGCCTAATATTGAAATTGCGCCCGATCTGGGCGAGGCGCAGTGCGCACGTTGCCTACGGGCCTTAGCGCTGTTTAGAAAGCCCAATATCGATAGCGCCACTAACATCCCCTCCCCCTCTCAGGGGGAGGGCTAGGGTGGGGGTAAATGATCTACTTATGATTTTCGGATTGCCGCAACTCAACGCCCACCCTCTCCCCAGCCCTCTCCCGCCCTGCGGGAGAGGGAGAGATGCTGCTTGGCCGCCGCTGCCGCTGCTCACAGGCTTGCTCGTGACGATGGCCTTGGTCATTGCACCGCACGCAACACGCCTGCCGCTTTGGCTCACTGGCTTTGCCCTTAGCATCATTGCGTGGCGCTATCTGGTGGGGCGCGGCAAGTTGCCTTTGCCCAGTAAATGGCTGTTGCTGGTCTTAGCTTTCGCGGCCACAGTAGGCATCCTGCTCCAGTACCACACTCTGTTCGGACGCGATGCGGGCGTGGCGCTATTTATCTTGATGGTCTCGCTCAAGCTGTTGGAACTGAAAAGCGAGCGCGATGCCTGGCTTATTGTGTTCTTAGGCTATTTCCTGGTCATCACGCATTTTCTCTATAGCCAGAATTTATTCATCGCGGCGTATTTGTTTCTGATCGCGTGGCTGCTCACGACCTTGCTCATCGCTTTCAGCCAGCCGCGCGCACAACTGCCGTGGCAGGTGCAATTCAAACTCAGCGCTAAATTATTACTGCAAGCGGTGCCGGTGATGCTGGTGCTGTTCGTCTTATTCCCGCGTGTCGCCGGCCCGTTGTGGGGCATGCCGCAAGACGCCTTTGCCGGCATGACCGGCTTGTCGGACAGCATGAGCCCTGGCGCGATCAGCCGACTCGCGCAGTCGGATGCGGTGGCGTTCCGCGTCGAATTCAGCGGGCCGCTGCCACCACCGACTCAGCGCTATTTCCGCGTGCTGGTGTTGGATCGCTTCGATGGCCGCACCTGGCATGCGAGTAGAACGCAGGCCATGCAGGATGCGCTCACCGCGCAAGGCCAAGGCGTGCGCTACAACATCACCCTGGAGCCGCACGACAAGCCTTGGCTGCCGGTCATGGACTATGCCGATCCGGCGACGCTGCCGATTGGCGGCCAGCTCAACTATGATTTCAGCGTCACGCAAAAAGACACCGTGCAACAGCGCAAGCGTTATAGCGTGACTTCCTATCCGGCCTTCGGCGGCAGTTTGAGCATGGAAGTGGACGCCTTGCCGCGCGCGACGCGGCTGCCGGCGGCGGGCAATCCACGCGCGCGGGAATTGGCCGTGAAGGTGGCGCGGGAGAGCCGCAACCAAGAAGAATTTGTGAACAAGATACTCAGCCGCTATCACGACGAGCCCTACGTCTACACCCTCAACCCGCCGCGCTTGTTGGGCGATAGCGTGGATGAATTTCTGTTCGACACCCGGCGCGGATTTTGCGAACACTACGCCGGCAGCTTCGCCTATCTAATGCGCGCGGCGGGAATACCCGCGCGCATTGTCACCGGCTATCAGGGCGGCGAATTCAATCAGCTCGGCAATTATCTGATCGTGCGCCAAGCCGATGCCCATGCCTGGACCGAAGTGTGGTTTGCCGGGCGCGGCTGGGTGCGCATCGATCCCACTGCGGCCGTGGCAGCCAGCCGCATCGAACAGGGCCTTGCCAGCGCCCTGCCGGCAGGCGAGGCATTACCATTTTTCCTGCGCGAGCCCAGCCCCTGGATGCGCCAACTTAAATTCTCTTGGGACACGCTGAATAATCGCTGGAATCAATGGGTGCTCGGCTACGATCAAGAACGCCAAGTCTCGCTCTTCGCGCGCTTGGGATTCGGTATCGTGTCGTGGCAAGACTTGGGGCTGTATTTGCTAGTCGGCGTCGGCAGCGTGATCGGTGTGCTCGCCCTGTTCACGCTGCGTGGCCGGCGTGGCTATGCCGGTAAAGTTGAACGCGCCTATGCCACCTTCTGCACGCGTTTGGCGCGTATCGGCATTGCACGTGCACCGAGCGAAGGCCCGCTCGACTTCGCGGCCCGCGCAAAAGCACTGCGGCCCGACCTCGCGCCGCGTATTGATGCGATCACGCGTTTATATGTGGCGCTACGTTATGGGGAAAATGTCCAATCTGGGTGGGTGCAGGACATGACCCACTTGATCGCACGATTCAGGCCGAAAAAGTCAGCCTCAGATTAAAGATCAGCACTCGCTGCCAGTCCGTAGCGCCGGCTTCCAGCCGGCATGCAAGCAGGATGCTTGCGCTACCAAAATCGCGCCAACGGGTCTTGCCGGTAAAACGCGCGCATTTGCGCATACACCAGCGGGTATTCAGCATGGAGCAGACGAGGTGCTTCGAAGAACGACTCCGTGAGCACGGCAAAGAATTCCGCTGGGGATTCGGAAGCGTAAGGATCGATGGCGGCGTCCTCGCCGGCGTCCACGCGGCGGCAAAAATCTTCAAAGGCCGGTTTGAAGGCGGCGGCCCAGTCGCGCACCCGCATGTCGCCATGCAAGGGCGGCAAACCGTTGGCGTCGCCGTTTAGCATATCCAGCTTGTGTGCGAATTCGTGGATCACCACATTCACGCCGTCCAGCGTGCCCGCGCTGGCCACATCCGCCCAAGACAAAATCACCGGGCCGCTGAGCCAGGCTTCGCCCATCATCGGATAGCGGCTTTCATGCACGATGCCATGTTCGTCGGTGTATTCGCGGTGCGGCACGAATTGGTCGGGATAAACGATGATCTCTCCCCAACCCCGATACCAGTCCGGATCCAGGTTGAGAATCAGCAGACAGGCCTGGGCGGCGATGGCGAGCCGTACCCTGTCGTCGATTTCCAATCCCGCCGCACCAAAGATGGTTTTGTCGTGCAGAAACAGACGGGCCCAATTGGCCAATTGAGCGCGCTCGGCAAGATTCAGGCCGGTGAGTACCGGCAGCGCCAGGGTGGCTTGCCATACAGGCTCATCCAAGCGGGCATGGCGCAGGATGGACTTGCGACGCCGGTCACGCAGCCACTTCATGCTTTTCGCTGATTCGCGTTCAAACCAACAACCGCTTGTCGTTGTGTAGGTTCAATTTCTTGAATCCTTCCACGAAGCGCACGAACTCCAAACCATATTGCCCCTCCAGCCGCCGCGCACGTTCGCGCAGATCATCCCACTTCGGCATATTGGGGCTGCGTTCGAATCCGAACACGATGACATTACCGCGCTGCTCGGCGGGCAGGCAGAGAAACACGCCGTCGAAGCAGACCGAGATGCGATCCACGTATTCGTGGTAACGCTTATCAGAGCCCCACAGATTCACCACCAGGATGCCGCCCGGCCGCAGCGCCGCACGGCAGGCAGCGTAGAACGCGGGGGTGGAGAGCGCTTCGGATTGCGCCACTTCGTTGTAGCCGTCTACCATCAACACATCGCAGGCGCGGGGATGCGCCTCGACATAGTGCGCGCCATCGCCGATCAGCACGCGCAGCCGCGCATCATCTTGCGGCACGTTGAAGTAGGCACGGGCGGTGCTGACCACTTCCGGGTTGATCTCGACCACCGTGGTGCGTGAAGCAGGCAAATATTGATGCACCCATTTGGCGGTGGAGCCGCCGCCCAAGCCCACCATCAAAAAATCGTACGGATCGGAGTTGAATAATAAAAAAGCCATCATGCTGCGCGTGTAAGCCACTTCGAGCGCGCACGGATCATTGATGCGCATCGCGCTTTGCACCGTGTCGGAGCCGAAGTGCATGCGGCGCACGCCGTCTTTCTCGCTCACTTCGACCTGGCCGCCGGCACGCACGGCTTTATGAATGCGCCATTTTGCGAAGAAACCCATTACTCAAAAACCTTCCCTGTGGAGCGATGTGATTGCATTGGACCGTGTGAACACCTCGACGATCTGGTACAATTGCCGCCCTTTTCCGTTTAAGAACAAGATCATGCGTGTTAGCCAATTCTTTTTATCCACACTCAAGGAAGCACCCGCCGAAGCCGAGCTGGTGAGCCACAGCTTAATGTTGCGCGCCGGACT
>JAUXTZ010000287.1 GCA_030681095.1 Burkholderiales bacterium | reverse complement strand
GACGTAGAGGTTCCCTGCCTGCACGTGCCTATGCAGCGACTGGATGCCGGCGATTCCATCTGCGAAGTGTGGCACGGCAGCGGCCAGCTGACGCAAGGACAATATGGCGCCATCCAATATCGCCATGATGATGATGTGTTGTTCGGCGTGATTGTACTGCCTGAGCCAATAGCCGGCGCTGGCAAAACGCCGCTGCAGCAGGCTACCGAGTCGGCCTATCACCAAGTGTTTGCGCTGCTCGACACGTTGCGCTACCCCTATCTTTTCCGTGTCTGGAATTACCTGGCCGACATCAACAGCCACAGCTTTGGGCTGGAGCGCTATCACCAATTCAACCTAGGGCGGCAGGATGCTTTCCTGGCGCACGGGCGCGAGGTCGTGGGGAATGTTCCTGCCGCGTGTGCCCTCGGTTTTGGACAGAGCGGTTCGGCGCAGGCGCCATTGACCATCGCCTTTTTAGCTGGCCGCGTAGCACCGCTGAATATTGAAAATCCACGCCAGATCAGCGCCTACCAATACCCACAGCAATATGGTCCGCGCAGTCCGACCTTCTCGCGAGCCAGTCTGGTGCGGCTGGGAAAAGATGAGGTGTTGTTTGTATCCGGCACGGCCAGCATCGTCGGCCATGCAACCCTGCACCCCACCGATGTCGTGGCGCAAACCCGTGAAACCATGGCGAATATCGAGGCAGTGCTGGCCGAGGCAAATCGCCTGTCGAGCCAGCCTAGCTTCGATCTGGCCAGGCTGTATTACAAGGTTTATGTGCGTCACCCTGATGATCTCGCGCCGATTCGCGCCGAGTTGGAGCGTATCGTTGGCACCTCACCCAATGCAATCTACCTGCAGGCGGATGTATGTCGCCAGGACCTGCTGCTGGAAATTGAGGCCACGGCCGGGCATCCGTTTGTGTTCATGTTCGGTCAGCAGGACTGATCATGCGCGCCGCATTGCGGGTGCTGCTCAATGGCTACGATTACCTGGTACTGTATCTCGGCCTGGTCTGGCTGGGGGTGGTGTGTCTCGCCTGGACGCCGTTAGCGCTGATTGCCTACCCCCTACTGCCGAAGCCTTGGGGGCAGGCGCTGGGGCGTTACGTCATCATGGCGGGATTTCGCTTATACCTAGCGAGTCTTAGCCTGTCGCGTCGCTGCAGTTTCGATCTTGAAGCGCTGGATGCGTTGCGTGATGAACCGTCGCTGATTATTGCGCCGAATCATCCATGTCTGCTGGATGCAGTGATGGTCATTTCACGCTTGCCGAATGTCGCCTGCGTGCTCAAAGCCAATTTAATGAACAATCTTTTTCTCGGTGCAGGCGCCCGACTGGCGCGTTATATCCGTAACGATCCGGTTCGACGCATGGTGCAGATCGCCGCTGAGGATGTCGCTAGTGGGAGCCATTTGCTGCTATTTCCGGAAGGCACTCGCACTATTAACGACCCGGTCAACCCGCTCAAGGGCAGCATCGCGCTGATCGCGCATCATGCCGGGGTGCCGGTGCAGACGGTACTGATAGAAACCGATTCAAAGTATCTGAGCAAAGGATGGTCGTTGTTCCGCAAACCACCGATGCCTATCCACTACCGGTTGCGTCTGGGTCGCCGCTTTGATCCACCCCAACATACCCACGATTTCATGGCTGAACTGGAACATTATTTTGCGCATGAGCTGGTGCAAGGCTCGGCGTACTACCCGACCCATTCCCTGCCCATGCAGCCGGATCGTAGGCCGTCATGATGACTGCTTCAACCACGCATTTCGTCCTCATCCCCAGCTATAACCCCGGCGCAAAAGTCTATGAAACCGTACGCGCGGCGCGCCAATACTGGAGCCCGGTGTGGGTCGTGGTGGACGGCAGCAACGATGGCAGCACCGAGGGTTTACTGGCGCTGGCAGCGGAAGATAGTGGCCTGCGCGTGATGATTTTGCCGCGCAACCAGGGTAAGGGCGCGGCGGTCCTGCATGGCCTGGAGCAGGCGGCAGCGGCGGGTTTCAGCCACGTCTTAACCATGGATTCGGATGGACAGCATCCGCCCGAGCGTATTCCTGCCTTCATGGCGGAATCTGCACGCCAACCAGCGGCCATGATATTGGGCGTACCAATATTCGATGCGCACGCGCCGAGCTTGCGCGTGAATGGGCGGCGTGTTTCCAACTGGTGGGCAAATTTGGAAACGCTGTGGGCAGGCATTGGCGACTCGCTGTTCGGGTTTCGCGTGTATCCGGTTGAGCCATTGCGGCAGGTAATGCGTCATCAGCCGTGGATGCGGCATTTCGACTTCGATCCCGAGGCCGTGGTGCGGCTGTGCTGGCGCGGGGTCAGGCCGGTGAATCTGCCTGCCCCGGTGCGCTACTACCGCGCGGAAGAGGGCGGCGTATCGCATTTTCGCTACCTGCGCGACAACCTGTTATTGACCTGGATGCACACGCGCCTGTTTATCGGCTTTGTGCTGCGCTTACCCGTTTTGCTGGTAAGGCGTGCGCGGGGACGGTTTTGAATTGGCCGGAACAGGAATGCCAATCAGCGGCAGCCAGCGCCGCAACAGTGGGCTGGTGATGACGGTGCTGAAAATCGCCATGATGACCAAAATAGTAAACATCTGCTGCGAGATCACGCCCAGGTCGAAGCCGACGTTAATCACGATCAGTTCCATCAACGCACGCGTGTTCATCATCACGCCCAATATCTTGCTTTCATTGTGGCTCAGGCCCGCGATCCGCGCAGCCAGATAGGCGCCGCCAAACTTTCCCAGCGTGGCGAGGGCCACGATCAACACGCACCAGCCCCACGCGCTTGCACTATCCAAGCTGCCGATATTGGTACGCAGGCCGGTATAAGTAAAAAAGATCGGCAGGAAAAACACCATCACGAACGGGCTGATGCGCTTGCGCCAAGTGGCTACGAAAGCGTGTTCGTCATGCAACAACACCCCCATCATGAAGCCGCCGAAAATGGCAAAAATACCCAGCTGATACGTGGTCATGGCCGATAGGAAAATCGCCGCCAGCACGACACCCAACAGGTTATTGGTCAGCGCGCCGCTGCGGGCATCGAAGCGATGCAGGATGCGCTTCATCAGCGGCCGCACGCCGAACCAGCTCACCGCAAAAAATACCATGACCAGCGCCACCTTCAGCGCAAAGCTGGGGGCATCGAAATTGGATAGGGTGAGCGTGGTAATCAATGCCAGCAACAGCCAGCCGATCACATCATTGATCGCCGCTGCACTGATGGCGATGACGCCAATCGGCGTGCGTGTCATGTCGAATTCCATCATGATGCGGCCCAGTATCGGCAACGCCGTAATCGAAAACGCGGTGGCGATGAACAGCGCCGATGCAAAGGGATGCGCGCTGGGGGAGAGAATCGGTGCGCTGATATGACCGATGCCGTAGCCCAGCGCAAACGGTGCAAGCAGACTGGCAGCCGCCACCCATAACATGGCTTTGCGATTGCGCTGTTCACTCAGGTGGGAAAAATCGAATTCCAAGCCGATCTGGAACATCAGCAACACCAAACCAATCTGCGACAACATTTGCATCGGCTCGGGTGCGCCGGAATGGAACACATACTGAAACAGCTCGGGCGCGAGCAGCCCAAACAACGATGGCCCCAGCAAAATCCCGACAATGATTTCCCCGACGGCCGCTGTTTGTCCGATACGCAAGGCCAACCCACCGCCGATGCGTGCGGCGAGCACGATCACGGTGAGTTGCAGCAGGGTGAAAAATAACAAGGCTTCGGTTTTATGGGCGGCGATGTTAACGGCTGTGGTCATGGGTTTTGCGAGCAATTAGTCTGGCTGGCCAGGTTCGGCCTTGAGCGCTTGATATTCTGAAAATATGCCGACTTCAAGATGCCGTTTAACCTGAGTCAGCCACGCCGCAATTAGTGTGGCCACGACTTGTTCTGGGGGCACGCAGGCTTCAATGCTATCCCAGTAATAGCGCCAAATCGTCGCGGTATCTTTTTGCTTGGAGACGAATCGCGTCAGCAGCGGTATCACGCCGCGCATATAGTTTTTTAGCAGCCATTTGCCGAAACGGTTTTGTGTCTGGGTAATTTCCAGAATGCACACACGCCCGCCAGGTTTCAACACGCGCTGAAACTCCGCAAACGCCACGCCCAGATCGCTGATGTGGCGCAGGGCATAGCCCATGCTTAAGAAATCAAAATGATTATCAGGGAAAGGCAGCGACTCTGCGCGACCTTCCATCAACACCATACTCTTGGGTAGCCGGCTGGCGGCCATCATGCCGGGACTGGGATCGACGCCGATAACCAAAGCCGGGTCGCCCGTCAAAATGCAGGCCTGTGCAGCGACAAGACCGGTGCCTACGCCGACATCCAATACCTTCATGCCCTTTTTTAAACCTGCGCGAATCAGCGCCTCCCGCCGATAGCGGGAACCGGTACCCCAGGCCAGCATCGCCTCGATGCGGTCGTAATCCGCTGCCGTGTTGTCAAAAATCTGGCGTAAATAGGCTTGCCGATCCTGCTCGGTCTGGTAGTAATCGGTGGGCGGGATATGCGGTGCGTGTACCGGAGTGGGGCTGCGTGGAATCATGTCGTCATTCTCCGTTAAATCATGCCGCCGTTGATGGAGATAATCTGCCCTGTGATATAGGCCGCTTGGGTCGAGGCGAGAAAGCCGATCAGGTCGGCGACTTCGCCAGCGCTACCCGCGCGTTTCATCGGCACCATGCGTGCGATGTCTTGGGCGTCGAACGCGGATTCGCTCATCGGGGTGTCGATAATGCCGGGCGCTACCGCGTTGACGGTGATGCCGCGGCTGGCGACTTCGCGTGCCAGGGATTTGGTCGCCGAATTCAGCGCGCCTTTGGCGGCGGAATAATTCACCTGGCCGGCATTGCCGGTCAACGAAGCAATCGACGACACATTGATAATGCGCCCCCAGCGGCTGCGGATCATGGGCATCATCAAGGGCTGGGTAACATTGAAAAAGCCATTCACGGATACGTCAATCACCCGATGCCACTGCTCGGCACGCATGCCGGGGAACACCACGTCGTCATGGATGCCGGCATTGTTAACGACTATTTGAATCGGTTGCTGTTCGACCAGTGGAGTCAGTATGGCGGTCACCGCATTGCTATCTGTTACATCAAAAGCCAACACCTGCGCACTACCACCACGCTCACTAATTTCGTCGGCCAGCGCCTGCGCGGCTTCCAATCCACGATGCGCATGAATATAAACATGGCAGCCATCGGCAGCGAGACGACGGCAGATGGCCGCGCCAATGCCGCCGCTGCCACCGGTAACCAAAGCATGTTTCATACGACGTCTCCTGACGGACAAGGCGAGAAGCGCCTACCCGAATTATAAAAAGCACTTCTCGCCATGTCCGTTCCCTCTCTCCTACCTCTCCCCCAGAGGGGGAGAGTGATGTGGTGTCGCTTCGCGATATTCAAGTTAAATGGGATGTGAGTGCTTCAGCATTGAGCACCACGGTGGCGCGGCCATCCAACAGTAGGCGTCCTGCTGCGCTGACACTGAACTGATAAAGAATATTGTTTTCACTGCGCGTGATGCAGGTGGCTTCCACCTGCAGATCGGCGGCGATTTCGTCCAGCCGAGGCACATGCAACTGTGTGCCGCGCACGCTGACCAGATAGCCGACCCATGCGCCAATGCTGTCGGGTGGCGCCAGCAAGGCACCATGCACTGCCATGGCCTGTGCCGCGTATTCGATCCCGCAAGCAGCGCCGAGCCGGCCGTTAGCGCGCAATGGATTGCCTATCGCGCGGTGGCTCGTGGCGCGACATTGGATGCGCTGTTCATCCCATTCTTCCACGCAATCCAGCAGACACATGCTGCCCTGATGCGGGATATGGCTGGCGATCCAGGCGTGATCAAGTTTGATTGGATTTAGCACAGCGTAATGTCCACGGCGAGACGCGTGCTGTCGAGGTAATCCAGCATCACGTGTTGGTCTTGTCGCAGCGCGATAGCGCGCAACAGAGGCAAGCCCCGCGCAGCGGGAATACTGATGCGCAGGCTTTCGAGTGCCGCGTCGTCGAGCTGGTCAGCGCTGGCCTCAGTCAGGCTGACGGAGATTTTCGCCAGCGCCTGTGCGCTGTGTTGTGGTGCTAACACCAGTGCAATGCCGAACGCATCCGGGATAGGACGGACGCTGTAAAGCGGCTCCGGGTAAGCGGTGTCGCACGCCAGCAAAACGCAGCGCGTGTCATCGACCACCACCTGGGTCAGCGCTTCCAGCAAGCCTGCGCCGAAGCAGGCATCAAACGCACACAGCACCGAGGATGTGGTCATGGCACCGGTGGCGATACTCCAATACCCCGCGGCAGCGTTATGTACGGAATTATGAAAACGGGTGGGGGAGATTTGCCGGTCATCCGAGGCGAGCATTTCACAGATGGCGTGGCAGTTTTCCCCATCACCCCCAGAGGAGGAAAACACGCTGGGCAAGCTGGCCGCATCG
>JAUXTZ010000286.1 GCA_030681095.1 Burkholderiales bacterium | reverse complement strand
GCTTAGTCATGACTTGGAAGACATTATTACGGTGGTTGACGGCCGCGCGGTGCTGGAGGAGGAAATGCAAAGCGCGCCTGCTGAATTGCGGCAGTACGTGGCGGCGGAATTTCGTACGCTCTTGGAAGCTTCTGGCTTTTTGGAGGCGCTGGCGGGCCACTTGCCGGGGGATGCGGGTAGCCAGCGGCGCCTACCAAGCTTGATCGCGACGCTCAAGCATATAAGTCAGTTGGATTAGAACAAGCTATCCCAAGCATCCCGCTCCGCACGATAATTCATCTGCTCCCCAACACGCTGCCAATCTGGCCGATGTTTCGCCACTATCGCTTTCGGCGTTGGTGCCCCCTCACTTCCCCGCATCAGGCACGAACTTCAGCACGTTGCCGTTGATGCAGTAACGCTTGTTGGTGGGCGGCGGGCCGTCGTCGAAGACGTGGCCGAGGTGGATGCCGGAGCTGGCGCTGCGCTTGAGGGGTATTGGGAATTGCGAAATTCAGCCGAGCAGGCGAAAGTTTGATATCGTGCACAAAAGGTGCCACCCATGCATGCTTGAGGTGATCGATTGAAAAAAGACAACCGCTACGACGTTTCCGGTTTAACCGAGGCCCAGTTCGAGCCTGGCTCGAACGACCAAGTTCTGAAGAATCTACTCTGCATCACATCGCCTCAGACGATGGACGACGCCGAGGCACGTGCCTTGGGAAAGGTGATGGCTGGGCTTGTGGGCAATGAACAAGTGAGAGCAGATTACGGTTTGTTGATTTGGTCCATCGAATAGGGGCTTCGGTTTGTGAACGAAAAAAAGATATTGATCATCGCCGGGCCAAATGGTGCGGGTAAGACAACGTTTGCGCAGGAATTCCTGCCCGACGAGGCTGAATGCCCGCATTTTGTGAACGCCGACCTCATTGCGGCAGGTTTGAGTCCATTTGCGCCTGAGCTTGCTGCGCTACGGGCGGGCCGCATCATGCTGGAGCAGATACATGAACACGTTCGAAAGGGTGAGCGCTTTGCTTTTGAGACAACTTTGAGTGGGCGGATTTACCTTCGATTGATTCCCCGCTGGCAGGCGCAGGGGTATGTCGTAAAGTTATTCTTCCTACAGTTGCCTTCACCGGAGATGGCGGTCGCACGTGTGCGCCAACGCGTATCGGCGGGTGGGCACAATGTGCAGGAAGACGTGGTGCGGCGGCGTTTTGATGCAGGGCTGCGCAATTTTGAGCAGTTTTATAAACCGCTGGTTGACGAGTGGGTTCTATACGATAATTCAGGTGAAGAACCGGTTCGTTTAGATGAGGGGTACAAGTCATGAACAATGAGAGCAAGAAGGGTCATGGACCCGCGCGTGACCCGGATTTGGTGAACTCCGAAGCTGCGCTACGCCGCGCGGCACGGCGCGCGCGCGAACAGGCGCGGGGTTCTGTGGGCTATGTCGTGGTATACCGCGACGGCAAGATCGTAGAGGACAGGCTAGACAAGCGTGTTGCCTGACACGGTATAGTATTTCTGGCGGCGGGGCTCTTCGGAGCCCTTTGTTATTTCTGGGGCTTGATATGTGCAGAGTCCGGCGAGTGTGCTGCTGATTTGGTGTTGTGGCTCTCTTCAAGCATATGGACGATAGATGCAACCGACGTACCGGTCTCGATGGCGGTGGAGCTGGCAACGCTCTTTATCAGCGCTTTGCGGAATTTTTCCGGGTCGCGCAGATAGGGGTTGGTCTCGATGAGCGGCTTTTGTTTCATAGAGAAATTTTAACAGCTGGAAATTAGGTGCGCGCTCTATTTTCCAGGATGTAAGCATGATCATTGAGGTTATATAGATCTACGGGCTTGTCTGAATTTGCAATATGCATTTTTTGCATATTGCTTTCTCGTTCCAATAAAAAACACCGTCACAAGGACGGCATTTTCGTTTGATTGTTGGAGGCGGCGGCGCCCTCTCACTTCCCCGCATCAGGCACAAACTTCAGCACGTTGCCGTTGATGCAGTAACGCTTGTTGCTGGGCGCTGGGCCGTCGTCGAAGACGTGGCCGAGATGGATGCCGGAGCTGGCACTGCGCACTTCTACACGCCTCATGCCATAGGCGTTGTCTTCATGCAGGACGATGCCGCCTTGCACCGGGTTGAAGAAGCTGGGCCAGCCGGTGCCGCTTTCAAATTTGGTGTCGCTGCGGAATAGGGGCGCGCCGGTGATGGGGTCGATAAAGGTGCCGGGGCGTTTTTCGTCCAGGTGTGATCCGGTGCCGGGGCGCTCGGTGCCTTGCTCGAAGGCGATCTTCTGCTGCGCGGGGGTCAGCAGCTGAAAGCCCAGCCATTTCCAGAAGGCGGCTTGGCCGCTGTAGCCGGTGTAGCGCGAGACTTCTTTGCCTTTTTCGAATAGCACGATGGTGGGGGTGGCGAATAAGGTTTTTTCCAGCTTCCAGCCGGTGGGGGCGTTGGGGTTGAGCGTGCTCTTTACGGCAACGGGAGATTGCCAGTGGTCGAGAATTTCGGCTTTGAATTGTTTGCAGAACGCGCATTCCTCTGCTTCAAACACCACCAGCTGCCGCTCAAAATTCAGCGCCTTGCCGTCTAGCTGGGGCGCTTGGATTTGCGCGGCATTTTTTGAGCCAGGGTAGTGCACGCCGGTGCCGCCCAGGCCGCAATAGCCATTGGGATTTTTCTTGAGGTAATCCTGATGGTAGTCCTCTGCGGGGTAGTAGTTTTTTAGCGCGGCGATTTCGGTGGTGATGGCGCCCAGCCCGCCCTTGGTGAGCGCTTGTTGGTAGGCCGCGCGGGTTTTGAGCGCGACTTCTTGTTGGGCCTGGCCATGGGTGTAGATGGCGCTACGATAGTTGGTGCCGACGTCGTTGCCCTGGCGGTCACCCTGGGTGGGGTTATGGCTTTCCCAAAACTTGATCAGCACAGTTTCGAGTGTAGTTTTAGCGGGATCGAAGGTGACCTTGACCACTTCTGCATGGTTGCGCTGCTTGGTCTTGCCGCTACGCACGGCGCGCTCATGATCGAGCACGGCTTGATAGCTGCCCGCGATATCGCCATTGGCGTAGCCGCTTTGCACATCGACCACGCCGGGCACTTCAGACATGCGCTTTTCCGCACCCCAGAAGCAACCCATGCCGAGCACGATGCTATCGAGCTGAGCATGCGGGTCGCGCATTGCCGGGTTGGCGGGCGCGGTGGGTGTTTCCTTGGCGCAGGCGCTGACCAGCGTGCCCAGGCTAAGGGTGAGGAGAAGGGCTTGTAGCATGCGGGTTGTAAACATGGGGTTTTACTCATAGTTTGGTGATGGATGGGTATTGGTCGTGCGGCGGGGTGAATCCCGACAAACTTTTTATTAATTAGGGCCAGCGTCCTGTGTCACTATAAATACGCTCCCTCTCTGCTGGGGCGAGGGGAATGAAAGGAAATTACCTGAGCATGAACACGGCTGCACCGATCATTCCCGTTTTGTATTCCTTCCGTCGTTGCCCCTATGCGATGCGCGCCCGTCTGGCGCTGGCCGTGAGTGGCCAGATGGTGGAACTGCGCGAGGTGGACCTGAAAGACAAACCCGCCGAGATGCTGCGTGCCTCACCCAAAGGCAGCGTGCCTGTGCTGGTTGATCGCAATGGCCGGGTGCTGGGTGAAAGTCTGGATATCATGCTCTGGGCGTTGCAGCAGCATGACCCAGCGCACTGGCTGGCACCAGAAACAGAGAGTCTGAAAAATATGCTGGCGCTGATTGCACAATGCGACG
>JAUXTZ010000283.1 GCA_030681095.1 Burkholderiales bacterium | reverse complement strand
AGGTACAGCCCCGCTTCGACCTGCGGCGCGACCGCTTGAAAGGCTTCGTGCTGATCGCTTTCGGTCACCCGGTCTTCGCGCAGACGCAAGGAAACATCTTGCGCATGAGCCATGGGCGCGATGCCATCGGTATTGACTGCCTGCATCTGCTCCACCAGGCCGAGGATATTGGACAGCTGGCCGAGCACCGGCGCCACTTCTTGATCCTCGATTTCGATTCGGGCGAGGTGGGCCATGCGCTTCACATCGGCTTCGGTCAATGACATGGATTTCACCTGGAAACGTTAACTAAATAAGCCCAATAGGGTATCATAAACCCCTTATTTCACGCACCCCTACACGGTATTGAACATGTTTGGATTTCTCCGCGGCTACTTCTCCACTGACCTCGCAATTGACTTAGGCACCGCCAACACACTGATCTATGTGCGCGGCAAGGGCATCGTGCTCGATGAACCTTCCGTGGTGGCGATTCGCCAGGAAGGCGGCCCCAGCGGCAAAAAAACCATCCAGGCGGTCGGGATTGAGGCCAAACAGATGTTGGGCCGCACCCCCGGCTCCATCACCGCCATCCGCCCGATGAAAGATGGCGTGATCGCCGATTTCACCATCACCGAGCAGATGCTCAAGTATTTCATCAAAAAAATTCACGGCTCGCATATGTTCGGCCCCAGCCCGCGCATCATTATCTGCGTACCGTGCGGCTCGACCCAGGTGGAACGGCGCGCGATTCGCGAATCGGCGATCGGCGCGGGTGCGCGTCATGTTTACTTGATCGAAGAGCCGATGGCGGCAGCGATCGGCGCCGACCTGCCGGTGGCCGAAGCGACCGGCTCGATGGTGGTGGACATCGGTGGCGGCACCACCGAAGTTGGCGTGATCTCATTGGGCGGTATTGTCTACGCGGCCTCGGTGCGCGTGGGCGGCGATAAATTCGACGAAGCCATCATCAACTACATTCGCCGCAATTACGGCATGCTGATCGGCGAATCGACTGCGGAAAACATCAAGAAGCAAATCGGCTCGGCCTTCCCGGGCTCGGAAGTGCGCGAGATGGAAGTCAAAGGCCGTAACCTGGCGGAAGGGATTCCGCGCAGCTTCACCATTTCCAGCAACGAAATCCTCGAAGCCTTGACCGATCCGCTCAACAGCATCGTGTCGGCGGTGAAATCCGCCCTGGAGCAAACCCCGCCCGAGTTGGGCGCGGACATCGCCGATAAAGGCATGGTGCTGACCGGCGGCGGCGCACTGTTGCGCGATATCGACCGCCTGCTGATGGAAGAAACCGGTTTGCCCGTGATCGTGGCCGAAGATCCCCTGACTTGCGTGGTGCGCGGTTCCGGTCGCGCCTTGGAGGAAATGGAGCGGCTTTCTACTGTGTTCACCAACGATTAATGTTTGAAACATGGGGGGCACGGAACGCACCGTGGTTAGATAGTCTTTTCGCATGATCGACACATCCCCTCCCCCTTTTTTCAAGCGCGGCCTGGCGCCGCCGCTACGCCTCGCGATTTTTTCTAGTCTTGCCTTTCTGCTGATGGTGATGGATGGGCATTATCAGTACCTCCACACCCTGCGTAATGCCTTCGCTGTGATCATCAACCCCTTGCAGCACGGTATGAATGCGCCGGTGCAACTGGCTGCCAAGGTCAGCGGATTTTTCGTGGCCCAAGGACGACTCAAGGGCGAGAATGCCGACCTGAAAGAAAAACAACTTTTGCTGGGCGGGCAACTGCTCCAGTTTCAGGCGCTGCAAGCGGAGAACGCCCATCTACGCAGTTTGCTCGACGCGAAAAAGCGCTATTCCCAAAAAAACGTTTTTGCCGAAATTCTCTACTCCGGACGCGATCCGTTCTCACGCAAAATCATCATCGACAAGGGCAGCTTGCAGGACGTCAAGCCGGGCCAGGTCGTCGCCGACCACATCGGCGTAGTAGGTCAGGTGACGCGTGTGTATCCGGTAGTGAGCGAAGTGACGCTGATTACCGATAAAGATCAAGCGGTGCCGGTGCAAAACGTGCGCAACGGTCTGCGCGCAGTGGTATTCGGTAATGGCCAAGACGGTACGCTGGATGTGCCGTTCATGCCGGTGAATGCCGATTTGCAAAACGGCGATCAACTCGTGACGTCAGGCATCGACGGCATCTATCCGCCCGGCTTGCCGGTCGCGGTGGTGAGTAAAATCGAGCGCAACGCGGCTTTTCCCTTCGCTAAAATTTCTTGCCAGCCTTCCGCTGGCATTGACCGCCAGCGCCAGGTGTTGATCTTGGATGCTGAATTGACCACTCCGAACCCACCCCGCCCGATTGAGCCGGAACCCGCGAAGCATGGCAAACCTAAGCGCTAAAAGCGTCCTCAGCAAGCCCACTTCAGGGCGCTTTATCGTGCTCTCGCTGCTCCTTGGCTTGGCCGCGAATTTGCTGCCGTGGAGCGGCCTAACGAAGCTGCTGTGGCCGGATTTCATCGCCCTGATGCTGATCTATTGGATCACCTATCAACCGCGGCAAGTCGGCTTGGGCACGGCCTGGTTCCTCGGCCTGCTGATGGATATCGCGGATGGCGTGCTGTTCGGCCAACATGCGCTGGCCTATACCTTGATGGTGTATCTGGCCCAAATTTTACATCGGCGAATTCAGACGCTCAGTCCGTGGCAACAGTCGCTGTATGTGTTCGGTTTACTGTTGATCTCGCTGGTCATCATGCTGGTGATCCGGCTTGCCTTCGGCGCGCCGTTTCCGGGGCCATTGTATTTTGCCAGCTGCGTGATCGGCGCCGTGATGTGGCCGAGCTTTTCGCTGCTCCTGCGCCTGCCGCAGCATCGCAAACCCAACCTCGACGACACCTACTCGAAAATCTCCAAGTGACGCGCGGCACCGAACTTCGCAACCATCAGCGCGAGCTGTACTACTTTCGGGTGCGGCTCACAGTTGCCGGCAGCGTGGCGCTGTTTTTGTTTCTGCTGTTGTTGGCGCGTTTCGTGTATGTGCAAGTCGTTCAGCACGAGCACTATATGACGCTGGCGGAGCAGAATCGCATTTCGATCGTGCCGATCGTGCCCAACCGGGGCTTGATTCTCGACCGCAATGGCGCGGTGCTGGCGCATAACTACACGGCGTTCACGCTGGAAATGACGCCGAGTAAAATCGGCAATCTGGAACAGACCATCAACGATCTCACCGCCTTGATCGAGATTACGCCCAAGGATCGCAAGCGCTTCAAAAAGCTGCTCGACGAAAGCCATAACTTTGAAAGCCTGCCGATTCGCACCCGACTGAACGATGTGGAGATCGCGCGCTTTGCCGCCAACCGCTACCGTTTCCCCGGTGTGGAAATCAAAGCGCGTCTGTTCCGGCATTACCCGCTGGGGCAAGTCGCTTCGCATATGGTGGGTTATATTGGCCGCATCAACGATGCTGATCTCGATCGGCTGGAGGCGTCCGACGACCTGGCCAATTACCGTGGCTCGGATCACATCGGTAAAGCCGGCCTGGAACAAAGCTATGAGAAGGAGTTGCATGGCACGACCGGTTTCGAGGAAGTAGAAACCGATGCCGGTGGGCGGGCGGTGCGTACGCTGTCACGCACCCCGCCGACCTCGGGCAATAATCTCACCTTGCACGCAGATTTAAAATTACAGCAAGTGGCGGAGCAGGCGTTTGGTAATTTTCGCGGCGCACTGGTGGCGATTGAACCCAAGACCGGGGGCGTGCTGGCTTACCTCTCCAAACCTGGCTTCGACACCAACTTGTTCGTCGATGGTATTGACCCGCAAAACTGGGATCTGCTCAACAACTCACCCGACAAGCCGATGGTCAACCGCGCCATGCATGGCCAATATCCACCCGGCTCCACCTTCAAGCCGTTCATGGCGCTGGCCGGACTGGAGTTGAACAAGCGCACCCCGAGTTATGGCATCAACGATCCGGGGTTTTATAGCTTGCCCGGCACGAGCCATCGCTACCGAGACTGGAAAGCCGGCGGCCACGGCTATGTCGATTTACACAAGTCTTTGGTGATTTCGTGCGACACGTATTATTACGGGTTGGCGGTGGATCTGGGCATCGATAATATTTTCAATTTCATCAGCCATTTTGGCTTCGGCAAAAAAACCGGCATCGACATTGAAGGTGAGCGCACTGGTTTGCTGCCCTCTACCGAGTGGAAGATGAAACGATTCAAGCAAAAGTGGTATGTCGGTGACACGGTGAGCGTCGGCATCGGGCAAGGCTATAACTTGGCCACGCCCCTGCAACTGGCGGTGGCGACCGCAACCATCGCCAACAGCGGCACGCAGATGCGGCCGCAGCTGGTGCGCCAGATTGAAAATTCGAAGACGAATGTCATTACCCCGCGCCTGGCCGAGACCATTTCGGTCTTGCCGATCAAGCCGGAAAATATGGCCTTGGTGCGCAATGCATTGGTCGACGTCACCCGCCCCGGCGGCACCGCCGCCCGCGCCAGCGCGGGCGCGCCGTATGCCATGGCCGGCAAGACCGGCACCGCGCAAGTGGTCGGCATGAAGCAAGGCGAAAAATATGTCGAGAGCCGCGTGGCCGAGCGCCATCGTGACCACGCCTTATTCATCGCCTACGCGCCGGCAGATGACCCAAAAATTGCGATCGCGGTGCTGGTGGAAAACGGCGGTCATGGCGGCTCCACCGCCGCGCCGATCGCGCGCGCTGTTTTCGATTATTATTTATTGGGTAAGCTGCCTGTACGTCCGGTAACAGATGCAGCAGACGAGAGCGAACATGATTAGACGCATTGGCTTATTCCTGATTCGGCACCTCGACATTTTTTTACTCGCCGTGTTGTGCGCGACCATGCTGCTGGGCTTGTTCGTGCTCTATAGCGCATCCGCGCAAAATTTTGATCGCGTGATCAATCAGTTCATCAGCATGTTGGTTGCCCTTAGCCTTATGTGGGCAGTGGCGAATTTGCCGCCACAACATTTGATGCGCTTCGCCTGGCCGACGTATGTGGCAGGTTTGCTGCTGTTGGTCGGCGTGGCGCT
>JAUXTZ010000276.1 GCA_030681095.1 Burkholderiales bacterium | reverse complement strand
GGTGACACCGAAACTCAGCGCCAGCGCGATGGCGATTTCCTGGGGCGCATGGCTGAACTCGCTGCCGTCGGTGGCCAGCAGCAGGCGCTGGCGGCGGAAGCCGTCGGGCAGCAGTTTGCCAGTGCAGGGCTTGAAGATGCGCGTCTTGCAGCTGCGGCAGATGTCCGGGTCGAGGGTCCAGTAGAGTGCACTGGTGACGTCGGTCATCACCGGGAAGAAGGCTCCCTCGCCGATGTCGTTCGTGTAACCGCCCTGGCGCAAGAACTCATGGGCCGGTCGGTTGAGGCGGTAGAAATAGAGGCCGCCGCCGATCCGCCGCCGGCGCCGCGCTTCCTGCGCCAGCACTTCGGCTCCGGCGATGTCGATGGTGTTGAGGCTGGCGGCGGCGATCAGCACCGATTTTTGTTGCGGGTTGTCCTCGTCGATCTGCCGCAGCGTCTGCTGGACGTAGCTGGCGGCGCCGAAATAGACCGCGCCGTTGATGCGGATGATGCGCAGTTGCGGACACTCGGGCCGGCCCTTGGCGCGGACAAAATGGTAGGCGCCTGCCTCGGGCGCGGGCACCACGGGAACGATCTCGGGTTTGGAGGAACGATAGAGATACATCACCAGGGAGAGGAACACGCCGAGGAAAATGCCGGCCTCGAGGTTGAACAGCGTACCGATCAAGGTGGCGGCGAGAATCGTCGACTCGGTCTTGCTGGTGTGCCAGATGTGGGTGATATGGTGGAAGTCGATCAGGCCCCAGGCGACCAGAAACAGGATGCCGGCCATGGCGGCATTGGGCAGGTAAGCCGCCAGGGGAGCCACCAGCAGCAGGATCACCACCAGAAACAAAGAGGCATACACCGCCGCAAGCGGCGTTTTCGCGCCGGCCGCATAGTTGACGCCGCTACGGTTGAACGAGCCAGAGGCGGCGTAACCGGAGAAGAAGCTGCCGACGATATTGGAGAGGCCCTGGCCAATGAATTCCTGATTGCCATCGATGTGTTGGCCAGAACGAATCGCGATGGCACGGGAAATCGACACCGCCTCGGTCAAGGCCAGCATGGTGATAATCAGCGCCGGAAAAGTCATTTGCGACAGGCCGTGGAATGAAAAATCCGGCAGCGACAGCGGCGGAAGACCAGAAGGCAGTGCGCCCACGGTGAGCACGTGGGTCGTGTTTACGCCGTAGTGTGTGTTGATGGCTAGTGCGAACAAGCTGCCTGCCACCATCGCAACAATCATATAGGGCAGCTTGGGGGCATAACGTTTGGTCAGAATACCGGCCACCAGTGTGGCCATGCTCACCGCCAGTACGTAGGGATTGATGCTACCCACCTGTAGCGCGAACAGTTCCAGCGTCTTGAAAAACGGCGTGCCGCGCGGGATGTCCACGCCAAAGAAATTCTTGATCTGACTACCGGCGATGAGCAACGCCGCGCCTGCGGTGAAGCCGATCACCACGGTATGAGAAATGAAATTTACCAGTACGCCCATGCGCGCCAAGCCCAACACCAACTGGAACAGCCCGGTCAGAAATGTCAGGGTCAACACCAGGCCGATGAATTCCGGCGAGCCCGGCTGGGCGTAAGGGCTGACCGAGGCGAACACAGCAATGGAAATGGCGGTAGTGGGGCCGGACACCAAGTGCCAACTCGATCCGAACAACGCGGCGACGATGGCCGGCATCATCGCCGCATACAGGCCATATTGCGGCGGCAGACCGGCGATGGTGGCGAAGGCCACCGCTTGCGGCAGCACGATCAGCGCCCCGGTTAATCCGGACATGGCATCGTCGCGCGCATTGGCACGCGTTACCCGCTCGCGCCAGCGCAAGAAGGGTAATAGCCGAGACCAATCGAAGGAAGTAAGTAAGGCGCCCTTGAGGGTGTGCGAGGCAAACATGGCGAGAGCTCCAACCGAAAGTGATGGTTGAAGTCTGGCAAAGGATGCGTTAACGGTAGGTTAAGCGCAGATCAAGGAGAGGTTATTTTTCAACTTGCGAAGCGACGGCAATTCCAGCAGATCAAACTTTTTTCAAAAAGCAGGTTTTAAGCACCAAGCCTTTGACTTTTTCCGCATTGCACTCAATCTCTTCTTCATCAGAAGTGAGGCGGATATTCTTGATGATCGTGCCTCGCTTTAGCGTGACGGAAGTGCCTTTTACTTTTAAGTCTTTGATGATTTGAACCGAGTCGCCTTCATTGAGCGGGGTACCGTTGCTGTCTTTTATATTCATGATGTCGCCTATTTAAGGGTTAAGAAATTGTAGATCGTCATACTGTCGCTTATGAATTCGCTTTCAACAGCGAGCGAAATTTCTCGCGAAACTTCACCACCTTGGGCGCGACGACGAATTGGCAATAGGGTTGCGATTCGTGTCCGCGATAGTAGCCCTGGTGATAGCCCTCGCCCGGATAGAAGTGTTCCAGCGCTTGTACCTGCGTCACCACGGGCCCGCTCCAGATACCGGCATCATTGATTTCGCGTATCACTTCATGCGCGACGGCTTTTTGGGCTTCGTCGTGATGCAAAATAATCGAGCGGTATTGCGTGCCGCGATCGTTGCCTTGGCGGTTTGGCGTGGTGGGATCGTGAATGGTGAAGAAAATTTCCAGCAGCGTGCGATAAGAGATAACTTGCGGGTCGAACGTGATCTGCACCACTTCTGCGTGGCCGGTCGTGCCGCTGCAGATCTCTTCATACGTTGGGTTATCGGTATGGCCGGCCGTATAGCCGGAGATGACTTTTTCGACTCCGCGCGCTTGTTCGAATACCGCTTCCAAACACCAAAAGCAGCCGCCGCCGAGGGTGGCGGTTTCCAATCCGAGACGATTTCCGGTCATGGTTTTATCCTCATGTAGAAGCGCTCATTCTAGCAGCGCTTGCCATTGCCTGAAGCCCGCTTGATAGTGCGCGCATAAGCTCGCGGCCAAAGCCTGCTGGTTTGCGGGCGCAAGCGCCAAGGCGATCTGTGCGGCATGCGCCAGGCCGTTCACTTGGGTGAGGGTGGCGCGGTGATCAGGCTCCCAGGTTTTGATCATGGCCGCGATTTTCGAGGCTTGCCCTGGCACGAGAGGAGGTGGCAGCACGCTCGCGCGCGGCAAGCCGTAGGCTAGCGCGACGATGCGCCCATGCAAGCTGCTGCCGCAGAATAAGCGGCTGTGTGCGATCAGTGCGCAAATTTCCCACAGCTGGATCGACTCGAAGATGAGCGGTGTATGGTGCATGCGCGCAGCGAGAGCGCGATACATAGCTAAGTCATCATGCAGTGGCGCTGCGCCGGCGCGAAACAAGACAATCGTGAATCCGGTTTGCAGGTGCAACTGGTCGAGTGCGGCTGCAAGGGCGCGCTGTGTCGCATCGTCGGCGAAATCGAGGCTGAACTGTGCCGCGATATACCCGGCTGCGCAGGCGGCACGCGCGCGCGCTACTTCGCCGGTTTGGGCGTGCAAATCAATGCGTGCGCCAAACAATGTCTGCACCATGACCACTGCGTCCGGCATCAGCACGGCGGCGATGCCGAGTCGTGCGAGAGTGGCGTGACTCAAGTGGTCGCGCACGCCGACGAAATCAGCGCTGCGTAAGCTGGCGGCGACTTCGGTTTGAAAATCCGGGTCGCGTTCGGCGAGCGCAACCCCGCCCACCGCGTTATGCACAAACACGCCCGGCTGGCGAAACAGATGCTTGGGCAGAACATAGGGCGCGCGCAAATCGACGCCTATTTGTGTTTTGGCCCAGCGATTTTGTTCTGTAAGTGTCGCCATGCCATAGCGGGCGGTGGCAGCGCGCGCATCCTCTGGCGGCAAGAGCATAGCAGCCGCCTCCCATGCTTCGCAGCTGAGCGTTTCGCCGCCGGCGTGTATCAGATGCAGCGGCGCTTGATCCTGGATCAACTCGGAGAGAGGCTGGGTCTTTACTCCGCCAAATGCGCGCAAATCGCGCCGCGCCAAGCCGGCATAGCCAAGTTCTCGTTTGGGCAGCAGCGCTCGCAAGACTTGAGCAAACAACAAATCGCCCAGGTTGTGGCGATCAAAGGGGCCGAATAGGACGATGCGGGGTCGCGAGGTCATGCCGCCATTCTAGTGTAGTGAGTCACGCTAAATGGCACTTATAGCGAGCCCCTGAGCGGTCAGCCGCAAGGCGCGATTTCGCGGGAATAGCGAGACTATTCCAAGAAACCGCAACACGGCGGATGGCCGCTCAGGGACTCGCCCGGAGGGAGCCTCCCAAAAGCGCCAGGACGGCGTTGCGCCGCTTGGCAATAGACTCGCTATTGCCCGCGCGCCGCGTCTTGTCCTGGCGCTTTTGGGAGGCTCTATAAGCGTCATTTAGCGTGACTCACTACACTGGGCCCAGCGGGCTGGCAAACCCGTGCAAAGCTCAGTACCATGAGGAATTAAAATAAGCCCTTATGCCGAAGTCCACCGCTATCCCCATGCAACCCTATTTCAAGAGCCGCGGCTATGTGCCGGGCGGCATCGTTACGAACAGCAAAAACGAATCGCTGCATATGGAATCTTTGCCGCCGTTTTTGCGCACGCTGCTGGTCGCCGATGGCACGGTTACTAAAAGCCTGGAAGCGTATTTTTGGGAGCAGGTCGAGGTGGAGAATTTGGGTCAAGCGCCGGCTACGTTGCAGGTCGCAGCACCCTGGCTCAATCTGGTGGCGGGCGCGACGGTGTTGGAGCGGCGCGTGCGTTTGCGCGGTATGGAGTCAGGCCGCGTCTATGCGTATGCGCAATCCTTGATTAAGCTGGAAGCGCTGCCTGAACATTTGCGCGCGGATTTGCAGCAAGGCCGCATCGGCATTGGCGAGTTGCTGCGCGAGCGCGGCTTAGAGACTTATCGCGAGATTCTTGATGTGGGTCAATCCATCGAGCTGCAATTGAAAGACGTATTCGAGTTCGATCCTGGCGATTTGATTTATCGCACCTATCGCATCATGATTCAGCATCAACCCGCGATTCAAATTACCGAGAAATTTCCATGCAGCGTCTATCGATGAAACAAGCTGCGGCCTTATGCGCCGCAATGGTTTTAATCTACCCGGCATTCGCCTTTGAGGTGGATACGTTCAAAAGCGGGCAAAGCAAAGAGCAGGTAAAGGAAGCGCTAAAATCTTATACCTTCGACAAGGTGCAGGATTTTTCCGCGCAAACCCTGATCGCCTACGACCAACCGGAGAAGGGCAGCAACCGCCAATTCGTGTTTGATTTTTGCAATGACAAGCTGGTGGGGTTTCAGCAGGAGATGGCGCCGTCACCGCGCAATCTGATGATCATCATCAATAACTACCTCACCAAATATGGCCAGCCAATCAAAGTGAACGCGGGCAGCAACGTGACCAGCATCGGTGACAAAAACGAGTTGGCGCTGTACTGGCGCAAGGGGCTCGATGTGGTGGGCGTGAGATACAGCGTCACCCAGCCGATCGAGCAATTGCTGTTGCAATATGATGTGCCGAACAATTGTTGGCAGACGCCGCGCTAGGTTTTTACGTACCTCGGTGTACCCCGTCCGCGGCTCAAATGCTGTCACTCGATCAGTCATCTAAATGATTAAGATGCAACGTGTAGCCTACGCTCTCCTTCTATTCTTTTTCTTCACGCCATTCGCTGGCGCGCAGCAAGCAGTTTCCAATGCCGCAATCGCCAGTGCACATCCGCTGGCCACCTTGGCCGGCCGCGAAATACTCGATCAAGGCGGCAATGCCTTTGATGCGGCGATTGCCGTGGCGGGAGTGTTGGCGGTGGTCGAGCCCTACAATTCCGGCTTGGGCGGCGGCGGTTTTTTCTTGTTGCATCGCGCACGCGATGGTCGGCAAGTGATGCTCGATGCGCGTGAGAAAGCGCCGCTGGCGGCACGAACTAATATGTATCTCGACCACAAGGGCGAGCCGATCCCACAGGCGTCCTTAGTCGGGCCCTTGGCTGCGGCGATTCCCGGTCTGCCGGCAGGGCTGGCGCATTTGGCTAAACGTTATGGACGTTTCCCCTTGTGGCAGAGTTTATCTGCGGCGATTCGCTTGGCGGAAGATGGATTTCCGATCGATGCCCGTTATCACGCGATGGCAGAATCGCACTTGGCGCTGTTGCAATCCCATCCTGAAGCGGCGGAGCAATTTTTGATTGAGCGAATGGTGCCGAAGGTCGGTGTACTGCTTAAGCAACCCCAGCTTGCTGCCACGCTACGCATGCTGGCACAGCAGGGAAGTAAAGGTTTTTATCGCGGGCCGGTTGCGCATGCGATGGTGGCGGCGGTGCGCAAGCAGGGGGGCATTTGGACCCAAGCCGATTTAGCGCACTATCAAGTGAAGGAACGCGCGCCGATCGTCTTCGATTATCGCGGGCTACGCATTGTGAGTGCTGCGCCGCCTTCGGCCGGTGGCTTGACCTTAGCCGAGTCGCTGAATATTTTGGCGCGTTACGATTTGGCGCAGCTAAGCCAAACGCAGCAAATGCATCTGGTGGCGGAAACACTGCGCCGCGCTTATCACGACCGCGCACGTTATATGGGCGATCCTGATTTTGTGCGGATTCCGAGCGCACGCTTGCTCAGTCACGAGTACGCCGAGCAACGCGCCGCGAGTATCGATCTCCACAACGCCACGCCCAGCGCGAATCTGCGCACCGCACCGAGCGTTAAGCAGGGCGATCACACCACGCATTTTTCGATTGTCGATCGAGCAGGCAATCGCGTGGCGGCGACCTTGAGCATCAACACCTTGTTCGGCTCCGGCTTTGTCGCAGGCAAAACTGGTGTGCTGCTCAATAATGAAATGGACGATTTTGCGGCCAGTGAGCAGGCGCAAAATGTCTATGGCCTGGCGGGTAGCCGCGCTAATCGCATTGCGCCGGGCAAGCGGCCCTTGTCCAGCATGAGTCCGACGTTTGTGGAAGATAAGCGTGGCGTGTTGATGCTGGGCACGCCTGGCGGCTCACGCATTATCAGCATGGTGTTGCTGGCGATTCTGGGATTGGAGGCTTCGCCCGTGCCGGATGTGGCGGCCTTGGTCAGTGCACCGCGCTTTCATCATCAATATCTACCTGATCGCATCGAGGTCGAGCCCGGTGTGTTTAACGCGGAAGTGCTGGATGAGCTCACGCTCAAAGGCCATGTGGTTCACCTCACGCAGGGCAAGTGGGGCAATATGCAGGCGGTGTGGATCGATCGCGCCAGTGGTCGCGCATTCGCCGCCAGCGACCCGCGTGTAGCCGGGGGTGCGCTGGCTTGGTAAGGGCTGTTTGCGGTATGATTAGCCCGCTTTTTACACGGAATCCGCAGGGATAATTTGGAATGAAAACAACTTTTCTAGAGTTCGAACAACCGATCTCCGAACTCGAATCCAAGATCGAAGAGCTGCGCTATGTGCAGGACGATTCGGCACTGGATATTTCTGAGGAAATCGAACGCCTGCAAAAGAAGAGCCGGACCCTGACCAAGGATATCTACGCCAAGCTCTCGCCGTGGCAGATCTCGCAGGTGGCGCGCCATCCACAGCGGCCTTACTCTTTGGATTATATCGGCGCGCTGTTTACCGATTTCGACGAGATGCATGGTGATCGGCATTTTGCCGACGACCCGGCGATCGTGGGCGGCATCGCGCGCTTCAACGGTCAATCGGTGATGGTCATCGGCCATCAAAAGGGCCGGGACACCAAGGAAAAAATTTACCGCAATTTCGGCATGCCGCGCCCCGAGGGTTATCGCAAGGCACAGCGCCTGATGAAGCTGGCGGAAAAATTCGGTATCCCGATTATGACCTTCATCGACACACCCGGCGCCTATCCTGGCATCGACGCGGAAGAACGCGGCCAATCCGAAGCCATTGCCAGCAGTTTGTATCTGATGGCGGCGCTGCGCACCCCGATTATTTGCACCGTGATCGGCGAGGGCGGTTCCGGCGGCGCGTTGGCGGTGGGTGTCGGCGACACCACGCTGATCCTGCAATATTCCACTTATTCCGTGATTTCGCCCGAGGGTTGCGCCTCGATTTTGTGGAAGAAGGCCGATAAAGCGCCCGAGGCGGCGGAAACGCTCGGCATCACCGCACCGCGCCTGAAATCGCTGGGCTTGGTCGACAAAATCGTGAGTGAACCGCTGGGCGGTGCGCACCGCGATCCGGAGGCGATGATGCTGGCCATGAAAAAAGCGCTGACCGATAGCCTGCGCCCATTGCAAGACCTGTCCCTTGATGAATTGGTCCAAGCGCGCTTCGTGCGCTTGATGAGTTATGGCAAGTTCAAAGAAGCCCGCGTCAAGTGATCTGCTCCAGTCTGTATCTGATCGTCTCCATGCTCAACTGACGCCGGGTCGGCACGTCACCGTTGCCTTAAGCGGTGGTGTCGATTCGGTTGTGCTGCTCCATCTATTGCACCGCTTGCAGCGCGAGCGGGCATTTTCACTCTCCGCCATCCACGTCAACCATCAGATCAGCCCTAACGCGGCTGATTGGGCCGGCTTCTGCGGTGCGCTCTGCGCCAAGCTGCACGTTCCCTTGGTGGTAAAAAATATCCGGGTGCCGCGCCGCTCCCAAGCCGGCTTGGAAGCCGCCGCGCGCACGCTGCGTTATCGCGCCTTTGCCGAACTCGATACCGATTGCTTGCTGTTGGCGCATCATTTGGACGATCAAGCTGAGACGGTATTGCTGAATTTGCTGCGCGGTGCAGGGGTGCGCGGCGCGGCGGCGATGCCGGAAGTCAGGCGTCAGGGGGAGGGTGCACCGATTGTGAGGCCGTTGTTGGAAGTGCCGCGTGCCGCTTTGCTTGCGTATGCAAAGCGGCATCGCCTGGCGTGGATCGAGGACGAGAGCAATTTGGACGCGGCCTTCACGCGCAATTATTTGCGGCATGCGGTGCTGCCGGCGATCGAGCAGCGCTTTCCGGCGTACCGCCAAACCCTAACTCGCGCAGCGCGGCATTTTGCCGAGGCGGATTCGCTGCTCGACGAGTTGGCCGCGATTGATATGGCGAGCGTGGCTCGGGATGGCCAATTGAAATTGGCGCTGCTGCAAGAATATTCCCCGGTGCGCGCCAAAAATCTAATGCGCGCGTATTTTGCTTCGCAGGGCATGCCGGCGCTGGATGCGGATCGTTTAGATGAGTGGCTGCGCCAACTCGTCGGCGCACGCGGTGATAGCCGAATGGAATTAGGCGTGGCGGGACTGGTGCTGCGGCGCTATCGGGGTGAAATTTGGATCGAGCCCGATACGCCATGCCCTGCCGCGGATTGGCAGATCACTTGGCGCGGCGAGCGTGAGTTGGCGCTGCCGGAGTTGGGCGGCCGCTGGTCGATGATTCCGGTGCAAGGTGAGGGTTTGAGCGTGGCCAAACTGGGCGCAGCGCCCATGACACTGCGCCTGCGCCAAGGCGGCGAAAAGCTTAAACCCGATTGTGGCCGTCCGCGTAAAACGCTCAAGCACTTGTTGCAAGAGGCTGCTATACCCCCTTGGCAACGCGAACGGCTGCCCTTGCTCTACCGCGGCGAAACCTTGGTCGCAGCACCCGGCATCGGCATCGATTGCGCTTACCAGGCCGCGCCCGGCGAACCCGGCTTGTGGCTCGCTTGGGTGCTTACTAATACTCAATGAATCGCACTACCGCTGGTGGGACTGAATCTGTTGTGCGGGGTGAGCAAGTAAACGCCAGCGCTGCCCTTCGGTTTTCTACCTAACTCAACGCGTAACCAAAGTCGCGCTAATCCCTTTTTCCTTCATCTTGGCCAATGCCGCTTCGGCTTCGGCCTTGGTTTTGAAGACGGGCAGTTGTACCCGGGTTTCGGTGTGGGCTTCGATGCCGGCTTGCTTCAGGCGCTCCACCAGTTGTAGCGCATTCTGTGTGTTGGAGAACACACCGAACTGAACCACGTAGCCACTCGGCGCCGAGGCAGGTTTGGGCGCGGCGGGGGGTGGGGTTACTGGCGCGGCGGGCGCTGGGCTCGGCGCAGCTTGGGGGGCGGGTTTGGCCGGCTCTGCCTTGACCAAAGGTTTTGGTGGTTCAGGACTGGCTTTCTTCGGGCCAGGGCCGGGCGGGGGAAGCGGCTTGGTGCTGACCGACGGCGGTGGTGGCGCGGCAGGGACCAATATTGGCGTAGCGGGCGGCGCGGGCATATCGGCCGGCGGTGGCTCGGGCAATGGTTGTGCAGTTGGGGCTGGTTCGACCGCTTGTGGCTCAGGGCCGGTGACGATGGGTGGTGGGGGTGGTGGGAGGGATTCCGCCACGGGCTTGGTGACGACCTTGGCTGGTTTGTAGTAGCTGAGGTAGGTGAGGATGCCCACCGCAACCAGAACCAGGGCTACCGCCACGATCAAGCGCCGGACGGCGCGTTGCTTTATCTCGTTATTCTCCAGCACCGGTTCCGCCATGCGCCGTTCCCCCTTTTAATTCGTTGGATTTTCCACGGATAGTAGCATTTTCCCGTATTCATCAACAGGGCGAGCAAGCGTGCTGGGTAAGCAAATGGTTACGCTCGGAAACAAGGGCTTGGGATGAAATCTTGGTTATCCGGTTTATTTCCGGGGGCTAACGCGGTATGATTGTAACTTTATGTTTATTCTAAGTTTCTGAAAGAGGGGGAGTGCAAAATGGCTGTTGAAAGAACCTTGTCCATCATCAAACCGGACGCCGTGGGCAAGAATGTTATCGGTAAGATTTATTCACGCTTTGAGAGCAATGGCCTGAAGGTGATTGCCGCCAAAATGAAGTGGTTATCCAAGAACGAAGCTGAAGGCTTTTATGCGGTGCATAAAGCGCGCCCCTTCTTCAATGATCTGGTCGCTTTCATGATTTCCGGCCCGGTGATGATCCAAGCGCTGGAAGGCGAGAACGCGATTGCGAAGAACCGCGAGCTGATGGGCGCCACCGACCCGAAGAAAGCCGAGGCCGGAACCATCCGCGCCGATTTCGCTCAGAGCATTGACGCCAACGCAGTGCACGGCTCCGATGGCCCGGAAACGGCGCGCGCCGAAGTCGCTTACTTTTTCCCTGAGATGGAAGTTTACGCCGGAAGATAATGACCAATCTGCTCAATTTCGATCTCGATGGCTTGACCCACTATTTCGCTGAAATGGGCGAGAAGCCATTTCGCGCCAAGCAAGTGATGCGTTGGATGCATCAGATGGGCGCGGACGATTTCGGGCAGATGAGCGATCTGGCGAAATCGTTGCGGGAAAAGCTGGTGTTGTCGGCGGAGATTCAGCCGCCGCGCATCCTGTCCGAGCATCGCTCGGAAGATGGCACGGTGAAGTGGTTGATCGACACTGGCACCGGCAATGCGGTGGAAACGGTGTTCATCCCCGAGAGTGATCGCGGCACGCTGTGTGTGTCTTCGCAAGTCGGATGCGCGTTGGCATGTACTTTTTGTTCCACAGGTTACCAGGGGTTCAATCGCAATTTGTCGGCGTCGGAAATTATTGGCCAGCTCTGGCTGGCGAATAAAGCCTTGGGGAAAGACCCGAAGGGTGAGCGCATCATCTCCAACGTGGTGATGATGGGTATGGGCGAGCCGCTGACGAATTTTGACAACGTGGTCACCGCGCTGCATATC
>JAUXTZ010000268.1 GCA_030681095.1 Burkholderiales bacterium | reverse complement strand
CGAACATTTTGGCGCCGATACCCTGGCAGAGGGGCTGGTGCGCTACGAGTAGCAAAGGAAACGCTCTGCAAAAGCACCTTGTAGGTCACAAGATTCTTATTTCTCACTAGTCGAAAGGAAACATCATGCCAATCGGTGAATTTTGCAATCGTTCAGTCGTGTTTGCCACGAGACAAACGAGCATTCCAGAAGCGGCGCAACTCATGCGCCAACATCATGTCGGCGATTTGGTGGTGGTGGATGTGCTGGATGGCAAGCGGGTACCGGTCGGCATCATTACCGACCGCGATATCGTGATCGAGATCATTGCGAAGTCTTTGGACTACAACGACTTCAGCGTGGGCGACATCATGAGTCCGCAGCTCATTAGCGTACAAAAAAATGAGGGCGTGTTCGAGACGATTCGGCTGATGCGCTCTAAGGGCATACGACGCATCCCTGTCGTCAACAGTGAAGGCGGACTGGAAGGCATTATGGCGGCCGATGACATGCTGGATCTCCTGGCCGAGGAGATGACAGAACTGTCCAAGGTTGCGCCGCGCGAACAGGCGCATGAGGCGCAAACCAGGGTTTAATCAAGCATTGGTGCGAGTAGGGGCGTTTCATAACTCATCCTGAAACACGCTATCTGTCGGCGTGATGAGCTTCATGCGCGGAATTTTCGACCGGCAATTTCTAAAGGCTTGTTCTACCGTGACCTGAACGTAGCGTTGAGCGAGCGGCCAAAGCTCGGCGTGGGCATGGCGATCTTCGATGATGTTTGCGCGGCCATTGATGCGTACCCGGAGCCGCGATTCGAAATCGATGAACAGCATGCCGATCTGTCCGTTCACCAGAATGTTGCCCAGGGAGTTGAAGAAATTATTTCCGCTATAGTCGGGGAAGATGAGTGTCTTAGCGTCTAGCACTTTGACCAGCGCATAGGGCCGGCCCGAGGCATCGTGTTCGCGCCCGCGAAAGCTGCAATCGCATTCACCGCGCTGATTGGCGGTGGCGATGAAGAAGAATGGAAGCGATTCCACAAATGCCGCTATTCCTTCGGAAACTGATGCACGAAACATGTCGTTGAAGTCGTGTTTGTTCCAGATGTCTTCCACCCCAAACCGTTTGTGCGCCGTTCTTTCGCCTTCGTGAGTCGATGCATTATTGTTATTCAGCTCATCAAGCATTTTCATTCCCAATCGACAGTTTTTCGATCGTGCTGCGCGGATGCATCTCTTGCGAGGCGCATCCCGTAGCCTCACGCTTAATTCACTTGGATTGAGCTTTCCAATTGATATTGGCCCGCGCCACCATTGCTTCCGGGTTTTTTAGCCATAGCTCGCGGGTATTCAAATCTGCATGGTCGTAGAACACGTACAGCTTGCCTTTGTAAACTTCGTAGGCGGTCGGTTCTACATCGACTTTGGCGTTCAGCTCTGCCATCGCCCATGCGCACCAGCCATTGAATACAGGTGTGTATTTTTCCGGATTGGCGCGAAAGCGATCTCGATTGGCGTCGTTTGCAAAGCGATAGGTCACGCCGCCATGTTTGTAGTCACGCTTAACGAAGCCTTTCGCGGGCTTGCTGCCGCCTTCCGGAAAATAAGCCACCGGGTCGAAGCCGCCCAAGGCGACGCCCATACCTAGGGTATCGAAGCGTTCTTGAATGGGTGCTGTGGGCGCTGCCTGTACGTAAGCGCTGCTTAAAGGTATTGCTAACAGGCTAAGAATAAACAGGGTTTTGCTTAATTTCATTTCAAATCTCCTTAAATTTAAGTAGGGACATGGGTGTTACAGCGAGCCGCTGCGCCACGGTTCGTAGACTAGGAGATTGATTTATTATTAACAATGACACTAGTATGCATATCACTGTTACCCTAAAAGATAATAATTATGCAGCCAGACCGATTTACTGCGATGACGTATTTTGTTCGCATCGTGGAAAGAGGAAGCTTGACCAGCGCTGCGCGCGAGCTGGGTAAAACCCTGCCTGCCTTGAGCCGCTCTTTGCGCGCGTTGGAACAAAGGCTCGGCGCGCGCTTACTGACCAGAACTACGCGCGCAATTTCGCTGACTGAGTTTGGCCAGCAATACTACGAGCATTGCCGCCGCATCCTACGAGACATCGAGGAGGCCGACGGCTTGGCAAGCGAGGCGGGCCGCATCGCGCAGGGACTCGTGCGCATTACCGCGCCGCTGTTGTTCGGGCGCTTTCATGTGGCGCCCTTGGTGGCGCCGTTTTTAGCCGCGCATCCGCGCGTACAAATCGATCAACATCTCACCGACAGTATTGTCTCGATGGTGGATGACGGTATCGATCTTTCGATCCGGATCGGAGATTTGCACGACTCCTCTTTAGTCGCTATCCCTTTAGGCCATGTCGGGCGAGTAGTGTGCGCCGCGTCGGCTTATTGGTCAGCGCATGGGAAGCCACAACACCCGCAAGAACTCAAACTTCATCACTGCCTGATATTTCGCGGCTTGAATCAAGAACGCGGCTGGCTGTTCCGCGCCGAGGGCGAAGAACGCTATTGGCCAATCAATAGCACCTATTCTTGCAACGATGGTTCGGCCGTGATCAGCGTGGCGCGCGATGGCGGCGGCATCGCGCAGATGATGTCTTACCAAGTGGCAGTCGATATTGCAGAAGGCAAACTCACACCAGCGTTAGACGAATATGCGCCGCATCCGCTGCCGATCCACGCGGTGTATCCCGGTGGCCGGCTGTTGCCCGCCAAAGTGCGTACTTTGTTAGACGATTGGGTGCCTAAGCTAAGGGCGGTGCTGAGCAGTTTTGACAAAGCGCCTCAATAATCGCCCTAGTAGGGCTAAACTTTCATCTGAATGAAATTTCTCAGGCCGTCACTTCAGGAGAAAAATATGTCTGACTTAAACGAAGGAAAAGGCAGCTGTCTTTGTGGCGCAATCCATTTTTACGCAAAGTCGATGAGTAAGCATGTGGGTGCTTGCCATTGCAGTATGTGCAGAAAATGGACTGGCGGGCCGCTTTTAGCAGTTGATTGTGGCAGCGAGGTTTCATTTGAAGGCCAAGAAAATATTTCCACTTTTGATTCATCCGCATGGGCGGAACGCGGGTTTTGTAACAAGTGCGGGAGTCATTTATTTTACAGGTTGAAAGCGCAAAATCAGTACATCGTGCCGGTTGGTCTGTTCGAAAATTGCGAATCGGTCGTTTTCGATCATCAGATATTTATCGAGGAAAAACCTGCGTTCTATTCCTTCGCGAATGAAACGAAGAATATGACCGGCGCAGAGGTTTTTGCACAGTTTGCTGCGCCATCAGAATAAACATATGACGAGCAGAGGAAGATAAAATGAAATTCGCTTATACGATTATCTATGTGCCTGATGTCGCAGCGTCACTCGCCTTTTTCGAAAAAGCGTTTGGTTTTACACAGCGTTTCTTGCACGAGTCGGGTGAATACGGCGAGCTCAATACGGGGGAAACCACGCTTGCTTTTGCAACGCATACGCTTGGCGCGATGCATTTCCCTGATGGCTATGTTGCAGCAAGTGCTTCCCCCAAACCGCTCGGCGTTGAAGTCGCTTTTGTCACGCCTTCGGTCGCTGAGGCACATACAATAGCCGTAGCGGCGGGTGCCACCGAGTTGAATCCCCCGGAAGCAAAACCTTGGAGACAAATAGTCTCGTACGTGCGATGCCCAGACGGTACGCTGGTTGAATTATGTTCGCCAGTGGGTGCGTAACAACGCTAAGTCGTGATCCACCTATACGCTGGCCGACCGCCAACTTTTAATCCTGAAACCCGCTCTCCCGCTGATGCCGAATGGCGAGAATAATCGCGATATCCCGTTCCACATCGTATTTGTATAACGCCACATAGCCGCTTCGACCACGCGAAATGAGCAATTCCCGATAGCCGAGTTCTGCAGGTCGGCCGACGAGGGGGTGATCTTTGAGAATCTTTAGTCCATCGAATAGTATGTCTGCCGTGGCGTTGGCGGCGCCGGGGTCGGCATTAATCAGAAATTCGACGCATCGTTCGATGTCTTGCAAGGCATGGGGTGAGAAGACCAGGCGCGTCACGTGCGGCGACTAAAGCTTGACGGTCTTGGGGCGTTTGGCGCGCTTGCCTTTGAGCTTGTCATGCAGATAGCTGAAGACTTCATCAGCGTCGTACACCAAGCCGTATTCGGCGACTTCCTGCTCGGCGGTGTGCGCGTCTGACACGAAGGCCGCGCGCCGTTCCGCTAGCGCAGTCTGTGCCGCGATCGCATCAACCATGAAAGCATGTGGCGACTTACCCGCTGCTTCTGCGGCGGAAGTGATCCGTTCCTTCAGTGCTTCCGGTAACTTCAGGGTGGTGGTGGACATGGTGTTCTCCCGTTAAACGCAGGGTGTCACCAAAGTACCACCCTGTTAAGCGCGGTGTCAATGCGCTGGCCGCTTAGATTGCGCTAGCCCGTGACTGGACCTCAACCGCTAGCGTTCGAACGGTTACAATCGGGAAGCAACAAAATCCCCACAAAAGCGAGCGCTGCCTACATGTTCATGGATCTGGAACAAGATGGATATTCCATCGTTCATGACGTGCTAAGCGCAGGCCAACTCGTAGCGTTGTGCGAATCGATTGAGCCGCTTCTTAGGGCCAGTCCATCTGCGGGTATTCGTGATCTAGCTAACAAGGTGCCGAGCGTTCGCGTGCTTTCCGAGGGCACCTACGCCCCTTGCCGGTCCACGCGGTGTATCCAGGGGGCCGACTGCTGCCCGCCAAGGTACGAACTTTGCTAGACGAGTGGGTGCCCAAGCTTAGGGCGGTACTGAGCAGTGTTGACCCGGTGTAGAAAAAACGGATTGGCGCCACGCCGTATTAATTTCGGCGCTTCCTTCCATGCGCGCTGTGGTTCATTAGAACGGCAGCACCAAGTCCGGCGCGGCTTCCAAAATCACCCGCCGAAAATCGTCTTGAATCCGTTTTAACGCCGCCTCGGTGTCTCCTTCGAAGCGCAGCACGATCACCGGGGTGGTATTGGATGGCCGTGCTAAACCAAATCCGTCGGGGTATTCCACGCGCAGACCATCGAGTTTGATGACTTCGTCGGCGCCGGTGAATTTAGCGGTTTGCTGGAGTTTGTTCATCAGGGTGTAGTGCTCGCCCTCGGCCATGGTGATGTTGAGTTCAGGGGTGTTAACGGTATCGGGTAGGCCGTGCAGCGTGGCGTTGATGTCGGTTTGCTTGGAGAGGTATTCGAGCATGCGGCAGCCAGCGTAGAGCCCGTCGTCGAAGCCGTACCAGCGCTCCTTGAAGAAGATGTGGCCGCTCATTTCACCGGCGAGCAGGGCGCCGGTTTCTTTCATTTTGGCTTTGATGAAGGAGTGGCCGGTTTTCCACAGCAGAGGTTTGCCGCCGCGCTCTTTGATCCAGGCGAAGAGTTTGCGTGTGGATTTCACATCGAAGATGATTTCCGCACCGGGGTTGCGTGAGAGCACGTCGGCGGCGAACAGCATCAATTGCCGATCCGGGAAAATGATTTGGCCGTCTTTGGTGACGATGCCGAGGCGATCGCCGTCACCATCGAAGGCGAGGCCGATTTCGGCATCAGAATCCGCGAGCGCTTTGATCAGGTCTTGCAGATTTTTGGGTTGTGAGGGGTCGGGGTGGTGGTTAGGGAAGTTGCCATCCACTTCGCAGAACAACTCGGTGACTTCGCAGCCGAGCCCGCGGAATAGGGCGGGCGCATAGGCGCCGGGTACGCCGTTGCCGCAGTCGATAATAATTTTCATCGGTCGCGCGAGTTTGACGTCGGACAGAATGCGATCGATGTATTGCTGCGCAATAGCTTGTTGCGCATAGCTGCCGCTGCCGTGAGCAAGATCGTTTTTCTCTAGCCGCTCGCGCAGTTTCTGAATCGTTTCCCCCGCCAAGGTCTCACCGCCCAGCACCATTTTCAGGCCGTTGTAATCGGGTGGGTTGTGGCTGCCGGTGACCATCACCGCCGAGTTGGTTTTCAGTTCATACGCGGCGAAATAGGTCATGGGGGTGGCCACCATGCCGACATCGATCACATCGATGCCGGCCTTCTGGATGCCGCGCGCCAGCGCTTGTGAAAGCTCGGGGCCGGATAAACGGCCATCGCGGCCGATGACGATGGCTTGTTGCTTGCGCGCTACCGCTTCGGAGCCGATGGCGTGGCCGATGGCTTCGGTGATTTCCGGGGTGAGGGTTTTGCCCACGATGCCGCGAATGTCGTAAGCCTTGAAGATTTCTTTGGGATAGATCATGCTGCGATTTCCTTGGTCAATTTATGCCTGGATTATGCCGCGAATAGTGTGACTAAACCACCTTGCCGAGGCGCGAAAAATCAGCGAACGCGCATCGCCTAATGCAATAGCGGGTGGGTTTTTCCGATCTGTGTGCCGGGATTGGGCGAGGCATGGTGTGACACCAGGTGCCAACCTTGCGCGCTGAGGCGGAAGATATTAGTGGCGGCCATGGGGGCGACACGATTGCCGCTGGCAACATCGATATGCTCATTGAGCAGGTGGATCGACAAGTTATCTGTTGTATAAATTTGCACCTTCTCCAGCGAGAAACGCATGGCCACGCCGCCGGAAAGAATCTCGCGCCAGCTATCGATCACCGTGCTGCGTCCATTCAGCGCCGGCCCCATGGGGTGAATGCAGACAATATCCTCTGCGTCGTCCCACACCGCCATCATGGCTTCGAGATCATTGGCCTCGAATGCGCGGTAAAACGCCATCTCGGCTTGTTCGGCACTGGTAAAGGGGGGTAGGGTCATTTGCATGGATGCGGCGCTAGGCGCTTTAAAGTGGTAGCGATATAATGGATATTCTTGTCCTGATATTGCTGCATGATGACACTTCCTATCGCGTTATTGGAAAAATATAGCAAGCCGGGTCCGCGCTATACCTCGTATCCGACCGCGCCCTATTTTACGGAGGGCTTCGGAGAAAAGGAATGGCGCGAGGAATTAGCGCAAACCCAGACCAGTGGCCGCGATTTATCGTTGTATGTCCACATCCCTTTCTGCGACACCCTGTGCTACTACTGTGGCTGCAATATGGTGGCCACGCGCGACTATTCCAAGGCGTGCAACTACCTGGATTTTTTACTGCGCGAGATTGATCTGGTCGCTGCATTGAGCGCGCAGGATCGTGTGGTGCGGCAATTGCATTGGGGTGGCGGCACCCCAACCTATCTGAAGCCTACGGACATCGCGCGCTTGGCGACGCATCTGCGTGAGCGTTTCAATTTTGCGCCAGAAGTGGAAGCGGGATGTGAAGTTGATCCGCGCGATTTGACGCGCGAGCATGTGGTGGCCTTGCGTGCCGCCGGATTCAACCGGCTCAGCGTCGGTGTACAGGATATGGATGAGCGCGTACAGCGCGCGGTCAATCGGATTCAGCCCGAGGCCATGATTCGAGACGCCATTGGGTGGATGCGGGAAGCGGGCTTTGCCAGCATCAACGTCGATCTTATGGTGGGGCTGCCGAACCAGACTGTGGAGAGTTTTACACACACCCTCGAGCGCGTGATTGCGATGGCCCCCGATCGGCTGGCGGTGTTTGGCTACGCGCACGTGCCGTGGATGAAAAAACACCAAAAGCTCATCAATGAGCAGGACTTGCCCAGCTTCCCCGTACGACTGGGCTTGCAAATGCTGGTACACGATAAGCTGACCGAGGCCGGCTATGTCTATATCGGCATGGATCATTTCGCCAAACCCGACGACGAGCTGGTGCTAGCGCAACACAATAAGACCCTCTACCGCAACTTCCAAGGCTACACCACGCATAAGAATAGCGACATCTATGCCTTCGGCGCTTCCGCCATTAGCCAAACCGATGACGTGTACGCCCAGAATTTGAAACGGTTGGCTGACTATCAGGGTCGCGTCGATGCGGGCCACCTGCCGATCGATCGTGGCTTGCGCATCTCGCGCGAGGATAAAATTCGGCGCGATGCCATTACTCGCATCATGTGCGATTTGGCTTTGGAGCGACAAACCTTTGCGCAGGAATGGGACATCGACTTCGACACCTTCTTCCGTGCGGGAATCGTCTCACTCGGCGCGCTTGAACAGGATGGCTTAGTGCGCTTGTCCCCGGCGCGCATCGAAGTCACTGAGCTGGGCCGCTTCTTTCTGCGCAATATCGCGATGTGCTTCGACGTGTATCTGTCCGTGGCTGAGCAAGCACAGCCGCGCTATTCAAAAACGATTTAAACGCAAAATATTTTTTGCGCATATACCGCGCGCCCCTCGATCTTTCTCTCAATTTCCATCACCGCCTGAGTCAGGCAACCCGCCGGTAAAAAATTGGCATTAACCCTACAGTTTCCATGGGGCCTGCCGATACCTTCTCCATCTGAATCAGATTGATTTGCGACACAAAGACCGGACTATGCAACAGTCTTCCGGCCTAAGTGATTTTGAAATAAACATTATTTTGGATTTCAGAAACCCGAACCACTTTTGAGAAAACAGAATGAATGCACTTATTACGATGATCGGCGGCATGGTTCTTGGCGGGGTGCTCTCGGCGCTGTTCTTTCGCATGGTCTATGTAAGACGCCTGCAAGGCGAATGGCAAACGGCGCGCGTGCAATTGCAGGATCAGCTGGTCGGCAAAGTATCGGCTGATGAATTAGATGCACTTCGCGCCAGCCATGATGCTCATCTCCATGAGATGCGCGCGGCGCACGCATCGCAGCTGCGGGAAATGGAAGCCGCTCAAAGCGAAAGCAGGCAATTGCTTGATTCAACCAGCCAAGGATTTGAGGAACGCATTCGCGAGTTAGAGCAAGCGCTTTCCCACTATCAAAGTAATGCAGGATCTTGCAAGACCGAATTGAAGAAGGATGTATCCGGTTTGCTGACTATTCTTTCCACGCTGAATCGCTGGGATGACGAAATGTCCAAACTGATGCAGCAGAACATACACATGTTAAAACAAAACCGTGAGTTCTCCGACATTGTTAAGCAAACCGTCATTCTTGCATTGAATGCCTCGATCGAGGCAGCGCGCGCCGGAGAAGCGGGTCGCGGTTTTGCGGTGGTCGCCGATGAAGTGAGATCGCTGGCTACGCGTGCAGAAGGCTTCAGTGCAAATTACCGAGATAGCCTATACAAGAATGATCTGGTGACGACCGCGACATTCCAAGATATTCAAGCGAGCGGAAAAATGATCCTCACTGCCGTACACGCACTTGATTCCAGATTAAATAAACTCGACGCTCTTTCGCATCAGTGACCCTAACGCCAATTCGCAAATTAATATCATGATTTCACAGCGCGCAAAAACCGGATTTGAGAATTTGCTGAATCGTTGCTTGGAAGATTCATTGCGGACAGAGGCTCATCCGGACTGGAAGATGGAGCCAGTGACTGAGCCAAATGAGATCGGGAAGCAGCGCTTTATTATGCTCACTGTCTCGTCCTATGACTTCAGATTGATGGTACTGCTACATTTTTCCTACGACGAAGCGTCTACTCAATATGTTGCGGATAGTCTGAAACTGGGTGCTGCCGAATTGCCTCAGACCCAGTATTACGATTTTCTCGCTGAGGTTGGCAATAATTTTTGTGGCTCCTTCAAGCGAGAGCTGGGTCAATACTTTCCTTACCTGGGCATGTCCACACCCAACCAGCTAAGTTGGGAGAGTTTGAAGCACGTAAAGAGTTGGCCGATTGATCACGATATACACATCAAGGCGCAGACAGAAGAAGGCACTAAATTTTACGGCAGCCTTTATGTTTCATCTTTTGGCGAACTGGATTTTGATCTGATTCAGCAGTCAAAAAGCGATGAAGTTGTAGAAATGGGTGCCTTAGAGCTGTTCTGACGCGCCCTGAATAACCTGAAAGAGAGAGATAGCCCGAATGCAAGCATCAGCGCAAATGAGTGTAATTACCCGGCCGAGCAACGCCGAGCACGATGTGCTCAGCAAAGTCATTGTGGTAGAACACGATCCCAAAATTCTAGCTGAATTTAAATCATTTTTTGAGGAATGCAATCTAGTCGGCTATCGCGCGAATCTTGAAAACGCATCCTCCATCCTCGGCTCCAACATCGACTTAGGCGCGGTCTTTCTGGCGGAAGCAGACAGCGATGGCCACGATTGCTTTGAATTGGTTAAAGCGATTCATAAGGTGCGCTCCGACTTGCCGATTCTTATTCGCTTATTACCAGGGCACTCCCCGGACGATTTGCCCTCGGACGTTATGAAATGTCTGGCAGGTGTCTTCGCTTATGGTGATTACGCGCATGCCAAGGAATTGATCGAAACCTTTTTGTTTAGCCGGCATTACCCGACCGAGTTTGTTTCCGAGATGAAGGCGATGACGCTTGCTGCGCTCAAGGCCAGTTTCAAAGAAATGGATGTTGACGTCGAGCAACCCTACATCGTTAAGGACAAGCTGATTTACGGCGAGCTGTTCAGTCTGATACCGCTGGAGAGTAATTGGTGCCGGGGTTATATGACTATCCAGACCGAAGAAGAAGCAATGATGGATATGATCCATGCCAAGAAATCTTCGGTCAATACGCCTGAACCGACTTTTGTCCATGTCAATGCTGTGTTGGGCGAGCTGTCGAATATGATCTGGGGCAGCTTTAAAAACCGCTATGGGGTCAAAGACCATCAGGACGCTCTCGGGCAAGTCCGGGTAGAAATACCGATTATCGTAAACCACCTGCGGAAATATATTTCCTTCGGCACTGATGATCCGCAGCTCTGCTTCAAATACAAAGTTAGCGACCCTGAGGGCAAGCTTGCTTCCAGCTTTGTCTATCAGAAATTTGTCTTTAGTCTCGATTGGGCACCGGAAAAATACGCCGAATCGAACCAGAGCGTAAACGAACTCGTCAGCAGTGGCGAGTTGGAGCTTTTTTAAGCATTTAACGGAAGGGGCAACATCATGGCACAAGTGCTGGTAGTGGACGATTCGGATGCGGTACGCAGTGAGGTGAGCGGGTTTTTGACCAAAAACGGCATCACGGTAGCGACCGCAGTGGATGGTAAGGATGGCTTGGTGAAAATTAAGAGTAATCCTGACGTCAAACTTATTTTTGCCGACGTCAACATGCCCAATATGGACGGGTTGACCATGGTCGAGAAAATTCGATCTGAGGTCGGCAACAAGACGGTCAACATCATTATGCTGACTACCGAGAGCGACGCCAGCATGAAAGAACGCGGCAAGGCGGCAGGCATCAAGGGTTGGATCGTCAAGCCGTTCAATGGCGCAAACGTGCTGGATGCGGTGAAGAAGATGGTGGCGTGATTTGATGACTTCAAGTCATCAGCGCTTTTACCAGGGTAGGAAACAGTTGTTATGTTTTTTGTTTAGCTAGAATATCTGGGAGATTAAGTCATGTTTATATTCACCATACGCAAAAAGATCTGGATCAGTTTTGGCATCTTGGTCGCATTGCTGATAGCGGTCGGCTTTATTTCCCACGATAGCCTACAGTCAAATAAGGACAAGCTCGCCACGCTGGTGAAAGAGGTTCAGCCGGCGATGGAGCAGTCGCTCAAAATAGTCGACCAGTTGGATCGTGCCTCCGCCTCGCTTGGCTTTTATTTGTTGAGTAAGGAAGAGTTGCACAAGAAAGACTATCTCAACAATATGAGCAAGATCTCCGAGTCGGTGAAAACGCTGGCGGGTATGCAAGCCGTTAAGAGTGATCCCGCAACGCTGACGATGGTGAAGGGGGTTGAGGAAGGGCTCGTCAAGTTACAAGGCTACAAGGATCGGATGCTGGTCTATGCGACCAATGATGTTAAAAATGTACCGGCAATTGGCTTCGCTGGTACTGAAGTAAACCCGCGCGCGCAAACTATCTTGCAAAACCTGCAAGAAATGATGCAGTCGGAAAGTAGCGAAAAAGTCAGCGAGGAACGCCGCCAATTATTGCTGGATATTTTTTCGTTGCGCACGAATTTTTCCAGCTCGTTAAATGAGTTGCGACTGTTTCTGGCGTTTCGCGCAGAAACAAATAAAGTAAATTTTAAAACCTATGTTGATCTTGCTGGAAACGACCTGGTGAAGCTCAATAAGTACAATCAGGACATGCTGACTTTTGAGCAGCAGCCGGCCTTGGAAAATATCAACAAGGTCTATAAGGATTGGCGCGCTGCCGCTGACAAGCTGATACAAATGCATGGTGCAGAGGATTGGCGCCAAGACGCTTTCGTCATCCGCAAAGAGTTGTCGCCGCTGGTGGTGCAAATCCAGGATCGGCTCAATGCCCTGGTAAAAAACCAACAGGAATCGACTTTACGGAACAGCAACCAGCTCACGGAGCAGGTTCAAAAAACGCAGACCAAGGTGGGTGGTCTCATCATTGCCGGCCTGGTCTCTGCGCTCTTGATCGGCTTTTTCCTGGCCCGCGCGATCACAAAGCCGATCGACACCTTGAAAGGCAATGCGTATCAGCTGGCGCACGGCAAGCTTGATCTCGAAATTGACACTAGCCGTAAGGACGAGTTGGGTAGTTTGGCGCAGAGCTTCGCGGACATGCGGGACGCGATCGTGAAAAAGATCGGCGATCTAAAAACGCTTAATCAAACGGGTGAGTCGCTGACTTCGATGCACGACCCCCTCAAGGTGCTGGAGCATGCGCTTATGGTGATGCGCGAGCAGACGGATGTCGAGTGGGGTTCGGTCTATCTATACAACCAGGAAAGAGAGCAGCTTGAAGTCGCGTCCTATTACCCACCGCGGAATGAGGAGATGGAGCGCACCGCGCGGACGTTTAAATTAGGTGAAGGGATCGCCGGCTTGGCCGCAAAAGAAAG
>JAUXTZ010000265.1 GCA_030681095.1 Burkholderiales bacterium | reverse complement strand
CCGCGCATCGAAGCCGGCCAGCCCACCGTGTGCTCCGAAACCTGCGTCGGCCGCATCCGTTACCTGGGCGTGATTTTGTATGACGCCGACCGCATTGAAGCAGCCGCCAGCGTCGCCAACCAGGAAGATTTATACGAAGCGCAGTTGAAGATTTTCCTGGACCCGCACGACCCGGCGGTGATCGCGGAAGCGCGGCGCGAAGGTATCCCGGAGGCGTGGCTTGAATCCGCGCGCAAGTCGCCCGTGTACAAAATGGCGATCGATTGGAAGGTGGCCTTTCCGCTGCATCCGGAATATCGCACCCTGCCCATGGTGTGGTACATCCCGCCGCTGTCCCCGATTCAAGCCACCGCAGAAAGCGGCAAGATGGGCATGAACGGCATTATTCCGGATACCAAATCGCTGCGCATCCCGGTCAAGTATCTGGCCAATCTGCTCACCGGCGGCAAGGAGGCGCCCATCGTCTCGGCGCTGGATCGCATGCTCGCCATGCGCGCCTATATGCGCGGCAAATCGGTGGAGGGCGTGGCGAATACCGAGGTACTGAAACAGGTAGGGCTCACCGAAGATCAAGTGCAGGACATGTACAAGATCATGGCGCTCGCGAATTACGAAGATCGCTTTGTCATCCCCAGCGCCCATCGTGAAGCGGCGATTGATGCCTACGATGAAAAAGGCAGCTGCGGCTTCACCTTCGGCAATGGCTGTTCCGATGGGGCCAGCTCAGGCAGTCTGTTCGGATCTAAAAAACAGCCCGCCATGATCTATGTGGACGCGCCGAAATCCCGGAAAAATACCGCAGAGGAAATCTGATATGAAAAGTTATCAAGCACTCGCACTCTTGCTCACTTATCCCGAGCAGACATGGCTCGTCCATCTGGATGAAGTGGAGGCCTTGTTGGTTCAGGAATCCCCTATCAACGCTGAAGCAGCACCCCGGCTGCAAGCATTGTTCAGCTTGATGCGCGAATCATCGCTGATCGAATTGCAGCAGAACTACGTGGCCACGTTCGATCAAAACCCGTCGCACTCGCTGCATCTGTTCGAGCACATCCACGGCGAATCGCGCGACCGGGGCCAAGCGATGGTGGATTTGATCGAGGAGTACCGCAAACACGATCTGGAAATCGATGCCAGCGAGCTACCCGATTATGTCCCGCTGTTTCTGGAGTACCTGTCGATTTTACCGAGCGAAGAGGCGGCCACGCTGCTGGGTGAAGCCATCAACGTATTGGCGCTGATCGGACGCAAGCTGCACGCCAACGGCAGCCCCTACCACACCGTGTTCGACGTGCTGCAAACGCTATCTCCGGTAGAAGCAGTGCCCTTGCCGGAGCCACCGGTGCGCGACATGGACGAGGCGATGGAACGCTTCGGCCCCGCGATTGACGGACGTGAACCCCTGCTCATGCCGCAGACGCAAGTCGCCTACGCCGACATGCCGATGTCGAGACGCCAACCCGCCGCCGCTCAAGGCATTTGAGATTCTGAAAAGGAGTCATCATGGAATACGCAAACTATCTAGCATTCGGGATCTATCCCTATGTGGCGCTGGGCATTTTTCTGCTGGGCAGCCTGATTCGCTTCGACCGCGAGCAATACACCTGGAAAAGCGACTCCAGCCAATTACTGCGTCGCAGCCAATTGCGTTGGGGCAGCAACTTGTTCCACATCGGCATCCTGTTTCTGTTCTTCGGCCACGCGGCCGGGCTGCTGACGCCGCACTGGCTGTATGAGTCGCTCGGCCTCTCCACCCCCAATAAGCAGATGCTGGCTATCATCAGTGGCGGGGTAGCAGGTCTCATCTGCTTGGCCGGCATCACACTGCTGTTGCAGCGCCGGCTCACCGAACCGCGCATCCGCGCCACCAGCAAGCCGATGGACATTTTTATCCTGCTGTGGGTTTTCGCAACGTTGGTGCTGGGTTTGATCAGCATCTTGTTCTCGCTGCAACACACGGATGGCAGCGTGATGCTGCTGCTCGGCGGCTGGGCGCAGCACATCGTAACGTTCCGCGCCGGTGCGGCCGATTACCTGCTGACGGTGCCACTGATTTACAAAATCCATCTGATGTTTGGCATGACCCTGTTTGTGCTGTTTCCTTTCAGCCGGCTGGTGCATGTGTGGAGCGGCTTCGCGGCCGTCACTTACCTTACCCGCAGCTATCAAGTGGTGCGGCAACGCGGATGATAGTTTTTCCCCTCTCCCGCGCTGACGCGCCCCCCTCTCCCGCTTGCGGGAGAGGGAATAAATTTATTTGGAGAACATCATGTCGATCAGCGTAAATGGTATAGAAATCACCGATGCCGATATTGAACAGGAACTAGTGCATCACGCAGAAGCGCCCAATCCAGTCAAGGCAGCGACGGAAGCGCTGGTGTTGCGTCAGGCGCTGCTGCAGGCGACACAGCAGGCCGGCTTAATCGCCCACAATGCGAATGAAGAAGATGCCATCATCGAGCGCCTGCTCGCGCAGGAGGTGAAAGCCCCCACCCCCACCGAGGAAGAATGCCGCAGGTACTACAGCAATCATCCCGCACGTTTTCGCAGCGGCGATTTGGTGGAGGCAAGCCACATCCTGTTTCAGGTCACGGACAAAGTACCGCTCGACGCCTTGCGGCAAAAGGCGCAGGAGATTCTAGCCCGGGTACTCGATGATCCTGCCGCGTTCGAGCAATGCGCGCGTGATTATTCCAACTGCCCGTCCGGCGATTCGGGGGGAAACCTGGGGCAACTTACCCGTGGCCAAACCGTTCCTGAATTCGAGCGTGCGATATTTGCATTAGCAGCGGGTGAAATCGCCGATCGGCTGGTGGAAACCCGCTTTGGCCTGCACATCGTCCGCGTGGCGCGCAAGGTAGAAGGGGCGCAATTGCCGTTTGAGTTGGTGCAGACTAGCATCGCGCGCTTTTTAACCGACTATGCTAAGACTAAGGCGACCCGGCAATACTTGGAAATTCTGGTCGGCCAAATGGACATCCAGGGCGTCGAGTTGAGTTACGCCGCCACCCCGCTGGTACAGTGAAGCGGAAAACCGGATAGGAGGAATACGCCATGACCCATATCGTTATCGTAGGCGCCGGCATCGCGGGCGTACCGGCGGCCTATGCGATCAAGAACCGCTTGGGCCCAAACGATCGGGTGACGGTGGTGTCCGACCGGGACTATTTCAATTTCGTTCCGTCCAATCCCTGGATCACTATGGGTTGGCGCAATCGTAAGGACATTGCATTCCCCATCGATCCCTATCTGGAAGCACGGGGTATCCATTTTGTGACTCAGGGGCTGGCGCGAATCCACGCTGCCACCAATCGGGTGGAGCTCGCCGATGGCAGTTGGCTGCACTATGACTATCTGGTGCTCGCCACGGGTGCGGCCCCCGCATATGAAGAAGTCGAGGGCATGGACCCGGCCCAAGGCAATGTGCATTCCGTGATTCGCATCGAACAAGCGGTCGAGGCGTCCAATGCCTACAAAAACTTTGTCAAAAGCCCTGGGCCGATTGTCATCGGCGCCGCCGCCGGGTGCGCCATCCTCGGCCCCATGTACGAAACCGCATTCCTGGTGGACGCCGACTTGCGCCGCCGCGGTGTGCGCGACCGGGCATCTATTACCTTGGTGACCCCCGAACCTTATATCGCCCATTTTGGCCTCGGCGCCGAAACCGAAACCAAACGCTTATTAGAAAATGCGCTCGCAGAGCGTGAGATTGTCTCTATGTGCAACATAAAGACGACCAAGATCACGCCGGGCAATATTCATCTCACGGAATACGGCCCCAACGGCAAGGAAATAGCCCAGACCACCCTTCCCTTTGCGTTCGGTATCTATGCACCCGCTTACCAGGGCATCGCGGCGCTTTCACTCACCCCCGAGTTGACCAATGCACGCGGCATGGTGACCGTGGACGAATATCTGCGCAACCCGACTTATCCCAATGTGTACGCTGCCGGGATATGCGTGGCGCAACCGTCGTTCGTGTCAACGCCGGTACCGGTGGGGCCGCCGGAGTCGGTCTATTCCATCCAGAGCCAAGTAGATACGGTGGCGCGCAACATCCTCGCCGCCATCAAAAACGAAGCGCTGACGAGCGCCCTGCCGCAACGCGCCAAATGGTTGTCTGACCTGGGCGAAACCGGCGCGGCTCATCTAGCGGAACCACAGATTCCGCTACGCAACATCAACCTGATCAAACAGGGCCGCTGGGTGCATTTGGCCAAGGTGGAGTTCGAGCAATACTTCATCAACAAGATCAAACTCATGCCAGGGGAGCAACGTCTCAGTGCCGCCAGCAATGTCGCCACCACGGTACAGCGCTTGCAGTTAAAGAAAGAAGCCGGCGGCACGGAAACGACGCGCACGGGGACGGTAGCGCGCCGTCTCGAGATACCGGTGGAAAGGGATGCCAACTATGAACTGCGCGCCTTGGCCAAGACGTTAAACGTGGAAGAAAATGCTATTGCAGCCACGCTGTTGAATGCCGCGCTCAAAGATGCCAAGCGTTATCTGGGCGAAGTCGCGCTGGCGGACATGGAACGGGCGCGGCGCGATTTGATTCTGGCGGAACTACCGGAAAATCAACCGGGCGTGGAATTCCACGGCGGCGGAACCTGATGCCCTAGCACGTGCTTGGCCCGGCCTGTCAGATCGCGGCCGAGCGGTTACTTATCACGCTTGATAGGCCACGCACTGTTCGCAAACTGTCCCCGTCACATCACGCGCCAAGTGGGCTGCGCGCAAACGTTGAAACGCCGGGGAGTTCCAGGCCGACATAAACGATTGTTGGTTTAAATCGCCCATGGTCCAGCGCGAATCGGCATCAAAACAACAGGCGCTTAATGCGCCCGATGCGGTCACATGCCCTTCGGTGAAGGCGCTCCAACAGGGCAGTGGCTCACGTAGCGCCTCCAGGCGACCTTGATTGCCTGCGGTAGGCCGATAGCCCAACTCTTCTTCACGTTGCGTGGCGAGGCTGCCCATGGAATAGAGCGGCAACCAGTAGTGCTGATCAACGAAGGGCAAAACTTGTTCCGCCAGCAGCGCTTCCATTTTCGCTTGCTGCTCGCCGTCGTAACGGATGCTCGACGCAAAGATTCCACATTTGTAGCCGCCTTCGTCGCGCACGCGACGCGCTGCCTTAAGATTGCCGAGCGCCTTATCCAGCCACCGTCCACTGATCCCCATCACTGACTCGAATTGTTCCTCGTCCGCAGCGTTCACGGAGAATTTTAAACTGTCCAGTCCCGCTTCCATGCAACGGCGAACCAACTCCGGCTCGGCCAGGCTGCCGTTCGTTGTTAGAAATAGGTAAGGGAAACCTAATGACTTGCACCACCCGATCGCTTCGATCAGCGACTCGGCTGTCATGAAGCTTTCGCCCAGGTAGAACATACCGATTTCTTCGACACCGGCTTCGCGCATCTCGGTGGTGATGCGCTTGAATAGAACCATTTCCAGGTCTGTTTTGGGCTGCACTTCGCGCGTGCGCAATGCACAAAAACCGCAACGGTAATTGCAGCGGCCGGTAAGCTCGATTTTTACGCTTTTCGGCGCGGGAGGTGCGGGCGATAGATATACGGCGGGGATGGCGGTTATGGCATCGATACGATCTGTAATTTTCATTCGCAACTCCTACTTAACTAGCCTGATCACGCTGGGCGCAAGATAAAAGTGTCAAAGCTCAGTGCGACAGTATTGGCGAACTCAGCCAACCATTCATTGACTTGGGTCAAGTATTGGCTACCAGGCGTATGCGGGTTGCGACACGTTTGCAGCACATAATGCCGCACTCCGCTTGCGGCAAGCGACTGTGCCAAGTCAATCAGCTTTTGCGTATCAAAAAATTGCAGATCAACGGTGGTGCGACATTCATAAGACAACCCGCTCGCCAGCAGCGCTTGCAAGCTGGTCTCGGCGCTGTGTCCGCTGCCTGGCGCCTGGGTAATTTGCGCATAATCGGTGAAGGACGCTTTGATATCGAACCCCACCCAATCGAGCAGGGGCAACAGTGACGCCAAATGCTCTGGGTAAGCGCCTGCCGTATGCAGGCCGCATTTAAAACCCATGGCTTTTACTTCGCTTATCGCTTGCGCCAAACCGGGTTGCAAAGTCGGCTCACCGCCGCTAAACACGACGGCGTCAAGCAGCCCAACCCGGCGCGCCAAAAATTGCATGACCGCTGGCCACTCGATCTGCGCGCTGGCCCGGGGCGGAATCAAGTGCGGATTGTGGCAGTATGCGCAGCGCCAAGGACAGCCCTGGCAAAACACCACGGCAGCGAGATGGCCGGGGTAGTCAGTGGAGGTGAGCGGCGTCAAGCCGCCGACACGCAACGGCATCATGGCGCGTTCAACCCATCCAAATGTGCTTAAGCTACCCGCGCTTCCCGAAAAAACTGCCGCTCGTAATGTTCGCCCTTCTTGCCGATGTTGAACGACGTCACCGGGCGGTGATAGCCCATCACCCGCGTCCATACTTCGCACGGTTGGCGCTCTTCATCGGAAAGTACCATCTCTTGTTGCTGCATAATTTCCCGCTGTGCTGCTTCGTTCATTCTTGCCTCCATAGGTTAAGTTCGCTCAATCAAGCATTCGCCATACGCTTGTGCTTCGTTACGATCACATCCTCATCGCACTTCGGACAAAACGGGTGCTCGCCTGCCAAGTAACCATGCTTGGGGCAGATGGAGAAAGTAGGCGTTATGGTGATATACGGCAGGCCAAATCGCTCCAATGAACGTTTCACCAAAGCCTTGCACGCCGCACCGCTGGAAATGCGCTCGCTCATGTAAAGATGCAACACGGTGCCGCCGGTATATTTGCGCTGCAATTCTTCTTGCCGCTCCAGTGCTTCGAACGGATCGTCGGTGAAACCCACCGGCAGCTGCGAGGAGTTGGTGTAGTACGGCATGTCGGCCGTTCCGGCTTGCAGAATATCCGGGTAGCGCTTGCGATCCTCCTTGGCGAAGCGGTAAGTCGTGCCCTCCGCCGGGGTCGCTTCCAGGTTGAACATATGCCCGGTCTCTTCCTGGAAGGCGAGCATTTTCGCGCGCACGTGATCCAGCAACCGGCACGCAAAATCGTGGCCCCATGCGCTGGTGATGTCATGCTCGCCCTGGCTGAAGTTGCGGATCATTTCATTGATGCCGTTCACGCCCAGCGTGGAAAAATGATTGCGCAGCGTGCCAAGGTAACGCTTGGTGTAGGGGAACAAACCATTGTCCATGTGGCGCTGGATCACTTTGCGTTTGATCTCCAGACTGTTCTTGCCAATCTCCATCAACTCATCCACGCGCCGATATAAGGCCGCTTCGTTCATCTGATGCAGATAGCCCAGGCGCGCGCAATTGAGAGTGACTACACCCAATGAGCCGGTTTGCTCGGCCGAACCGAACAAGCCATTGCCGCGTTTCAACAGCTCGCGCAAATCCAATTGCAGGCGGCAGCACATGGAGCGCACCATATTCGGCTTGAGATCGGAGTTGATGAAGTTCTGAAAATACGGCAACCCGTATTTCGCGGTCATGTCGAACAGCAGCGTAGCGTTGTCGGATTCCCAGGGGAAATCCGGGGTCATGTTGTATGTGGGAATCGGAAAGGTGAACACGCGGCCCTTGGCGTCGCCGGTGGTCATCACCTCGATGTAGGCGCGGTTAATCATATCCATTTCAAGCTGCAAATCACCATAGGTGAAGGGCATTTCTGCGCCGCCGATGAGGGGAATCTGCTCGCGCAAATCTTCCGGGCAGGTCCAATCGAAAGTCAGATTGGTGAATGGCGTTTGCGTGCCCCAGCGTGAGGGCACGTTCAGGTTGTAGATCAATTCCTGGATATATTGTTTAACGCTGGCATAGGGCATGTTGTCCTTGCGGATGAACGGCGCCATATAAGTATCGAACGAGGAAAACGCCTGCGCGCCAGCCCATTCGTTTTGCAGCGTGCCGAGAAAATTGACGATCTGCCCCACCGCGCTGGAAAAATGTTTGGGCGGTCCGGCCTCCACCTTGCCCGGCACGCCGTTCAGCCCCTCATTGAGCAGGGTGCGCAGCGACCAGCCGGCGCAATAGCCGGCCAACATGTCGAGATCGTGAATGTGAAGGTCGCCGTTGCGGTGCGCTTCGCCCACTTCCGGCGGATAGACGTG
>JAUXTZ010000256.1 GCA_030681095.1 Burkholderiales bacterium | reverse complement strand
ACCGCGTTGCGCCACTTGGCAATAGAATGACTATTGCCTGCGCGCCGCGCCTTGTCCTGACGCTTTTGGGGGGCTCTGAAAGCATCGTTTAGAGTGAAACACTACACTAACCATTATTCTTGACCCGCATCAAGGAGGTTTCGCGCCACCGCACTTAAATTAGGGCATCCCTTTAACTCGAGGACCCGTCTCATGGACAGGATCAGCAGTTACCTGGCGCCCGATCATCGGCACTGCGATGACTATTTCAGCGCAGCGGAAGAAGCGGCGCTGCAGGGCGAATGGGAGGCGGCAGCAGCGCAATTCAATCAATTCATACTTGCTATGCAGCACCACTTCGTGAAAGAAGAAACGGTGCTGTTTCCTGCTTTTGAACAATGCACTCGCAATGCGAGGGGGCCGACCGAGGTGATGCGCATGGAGCACACCCAAATGCGCGGATTGTTCCAAGACCTGCAACAAGCCCTCGCGTCACGCGATGCCAATGCCTATGCGGGCGCCGCAGAAACCCTGCTCATTCTCATGCAACAGCACAATCTCAAGGAAGAGCAAATGCTGTATCGGATGTGCGATCAAATGTTGGCCCAGGAAAGCGCCGATCTGATCGCACGCATGAGCGCGATTGCCCAATAACCGATTTAACGATGACCCCAGCGGAAAAACTGATAGATGCCCGCGATCTGGAACCTCCGGAACCGCTGGAATTGACCCTCGCGGCGCTGGATGAATTGCAGCCGAACCAGCGCGTGCGCCTGCTGTTGCCGCGCGAACCCTATCCGCTCTATGACATCCTCGAGCGCAACGGCTACCGCCACGAAACCGAGTTCCACCCCGACGGCTATTTTTCAATTCTTATTTGGCGCGGGTGATGGCCTTGGCCGGCTTATCCCTGGAGCAAGCGCCGCCGCTGTCGGCGCCGCTGCGGCTCTTTCTCACCGCACCGCTATTCGCCTTGCTCGCCGCACTCCTATTGCTGTTCTCTGGGCCGGCGGCCTTGGCCTCGCGCTGGTCCCCTGCGCTGCTGGCCATCACCCACTTGCTGACGCTGGGCTTCATCACCATGAGCATGATGGCGGCGCTGCTGCAAATGCTGCCGGTGCTTGCCGGCACCCCGGCCAAGCAGCCACGCTTAGTGGCGTGGCTGGTGCATGTTCCGCTCAGCGCGGGAACATTGCTCCTGGCAAGCGGCTTGGCTGCGGGATGGAAAATCGCGCTGCTCGCATCCCTCCCCCTGCTGGCCTGGGCCGTGCTCACCTTCATTCTGGTTGCCGCTTATAGCCTCGCCCGTACTGCGGCGCGCAACGCAACCATCAACGCGATGCGGCTCGCCTTGGGCGCTTTGGCCGTCACCGCACTGCTGGGTGTCATGCTGGTCGTCATTCTCACCGGCCATGCCGCCTTACCCGCGCTCAAACTTACCGATTTGCATGCGGCCTGGGGGCTGTTAGGGTGGGTGGGCGTGCTCATCATCGGCGTGGCTTATCAAGTCGTCCCGATGTTCCAAATGACTCCGGCCTACGCCACGCGTATCACAGCTTGGCTAACGCCTTGGCTTTTCATCATGCTGCTGATCTGGTCGTTCACCGTCTGGTGGGCGGAGGACAAGGCAAAATGGGTTGCGTTAGCGGGATTGGCGCCTGGCTTGGCTGGCTTCGGCCTCGCCACGTTGTCTCTGCAGCGCAAGCGCCGGCGGCGCGTGCCCGACATCACCTTGCAATTTTGGCGCCTGGGGATGGCAAGCCTGCTCGCTGCAAGCGGCATTTGGCTCGTGGCGCAATTCAGCCCCGTATTCAGCGCAACTGCTTTGTATCCCTTGTGGCTGGGCATGCTGGGAATCGTGGGTTTTGCCATGTCCGTGATCAATGGCATGCTGTATAAAATCGTACCGTTCATGGTTTGGCTACACCTGCAAACCCGGCGCCCGGCGCGTGGCGCCATCCCCAACACCAAGGAAATCATCCCCGACAAAATGGCGCGCCGCCAACTCCAGACGCATATTGCGGCATTGGCATTACTGCTGTGCGCGGCGGTATTGCCTAACCCACTGGTGTATATGGCAGCCGCTGCATGGTGCATCTCTTGCGCACTACTGGCGTGGAATGTATTTTGGGCTTACCGTCTCTATCGTCGGCTTGCAGCCTAATGCAACGACTGAAACCAATCAGTTTAAAGGCGACTTTCATGCGACCTAATCAGTTTAAGTTGTATTCATGGTTACGCCATGGAGCGCCGGTCTGGCTGATCCTGCTGGCGAGCATGTTGGTCCAAACCGTCCACGCCGATGTGATCAACGCCTACCCTCAAGCCCGGGATTTGTTTCCTCAAGCGGATAAATTCGGCGATCTCGAAGGCGCGCCGCGCGCCGCACCCGTATATAAAAATGACCAACTCATCGGGTATGTATTTCTCACCGCGGATATGGTGCAAATCCCGGCCTATTCCGGCCGCCCGATTAACGTGCTGGTAGGCATCGATGTGACTGGCCGCATCACCGGGGCGCGCATCCTCCACCACGAAGAGCCGATCATGCAGGCGGGCATTAGCGAGGAACAAATACGCAAATTCGTTGACCAGTTCCGTGGAAAATCCACTGCCGGGCACATCACCGTCGGCGCGCAACGTGAAGGCTATGAAACTTTGGATGCCATTTCCGGCGCCACCATCACAGTCATGGTATTGAATGCCACCGTCACACGCGCGGTAAGGATGGTCGCCGAATCGCGCGGCATCCAGGCCGCAGCCATTCAGAACCGCACGCTTGCGCCTCCGTCACCCAGCCCCTCCCTCGCTCAAACGGACGCCAGCGCACCTGCCGCGCCACCCGCCCACGCCGCCAAGAAAAGCCTTTCCGGCAACTTACCTACCTCGCCTCCGGCAACTTCCAGCCCTGCGCCCACCGTGGCGCCGGCGACATCAACGCTTCCGCCACCCTTTACAGCGACACCAGATGCGGATGAAGAGCCGATGTGGGTCACCGTCTGGCGCCAACGTACTGTTGAAATCACCGGGCTGCTCGGGGGGCTGACGATCCTGACCCTGATCCTCTTATTTCAAGACTATTTGGCACGGCACCCCAATTTGTTGATACGGGTTCGGATGGGGTTTCTGTTCTACACTTTATTTTTCCTTGGCTGGTATGCGCATGGCCAACTCTCCATTATCAACGTGCTGACCTTCGCTCAAGCGATCATGCACCAGTTCAGTTGGGATACCTTTCTCATCGACCCCATCCTGTTCCTGATTTGGGTTTATGTCGCAGCGACCTTGCTGCTTTGGGGCAGAGGCGTTTACTGCGGCTGGCTTTGCCCATTCGGCGCGCTACAAGAATTGACGTTTAAGCTTGCGCGCAAACTGCGGCTGCCATTCTTCGATATACCGCATGTCGTGCATGAACGCTTGGCGGCGTTAAAACTGCTGATTCTTCTGGGTCTGTTCGGCATCTCGCTGCAATCCATGGGCCAAGCGATCTTGTATGCCGAAGTCGAGCCCTTCAAGACGGCGATTTCGCTACGCTTTCAGCGTGAGTGGATCTATGTGGCATTTGCCTTGGGGCTGGTGGTGCTTACTGCCTTCAATCGTAAATTCTATTGCAAATACCTCTGCCCGCTGGGCGCGGCGCTGGTGATTCCGGGACGGTTTCGCTCCTTTAACTGGCTGCGCCGGCGCAAGGAATGCGGCTTGCAATGCCAAGCCTGCGCTGTCGAATGCGAAGTGCAATCCATCAGCCCCACGGGGGAAATCAATGCGAATGAATGCCATTATTGCCTTGATTGCCAAGTTACTTTCTACAACGAGTATAAATGCCCGCCACTGGCTGAGCGGCGAAAAAAACGTGAAGGTCGGAAACACGCGATGGCGGAATTCAAAGGCAAGGAAGGCGGCATTAGCGCTTCCAAAATCGAAGACATTCCTGTTCGCATACAAGATGACACGCCCCCCTAAAACAATAGCAATTCAGCCTGCGTATATTCTCGTCATGCGCTTTAAAAGCTAAGTGAATCGGATTGCAATTGATCTACATCAAGGAAGCTTCCCCGCTATTTAATAAATAATTAATACCAAGGGTATTTTTTCTTATTTATTAAATGAGGAGGCGCCGAGATGAAACCAAAATTAGTCGTCCTTGCCACCAGCATCGCGCTGATTGGCTCCATCCAAATGGCAGTTGCTGCGGAAAAAGCCTCGGGTCACCCCGGCACCCCTGAAACGGAAATGCGCTACAAAGGCGCGCCCGTTCCCATCAAGCCGGAAGAAGCCCAGGAAGTCATCTCACCCAAAGCGCCCCCGCTCACCCCGGCAGAATTCACGCGCGCCAAACAGATTTATTTCGATCGCTGCGCCGGCTGCCACGGCGTGTTGCGCAAGGGCGCCACCGGCAAACCGCTGACCCCGGACATCACGCTGCCGCGCGGCACTGATTACCTCAAAGTATTCATCAATTATGGTTCCCCCGGCGGCATGCCGAACTTCGGCACCGGCGGCGAACTTCCGGAAGCCGACGTGACCATCATGGCCAAGTTCCTTCAGCATGAGCCGCCAACGCCACCCGAGTTCGGCATGAAGGAGATGAAGGATTCTTGGAAGCTTTTGGTAGCGCCGGATAAACGTCCCAAGAAACAGGAAAACAGCTACAACCTGAGCAATGTATTCTCGGTTACCCTGCGTGACAACGGCGAAGTGGCGCTGATCGACGGCGACACCAAGAA